>NZCX01000032.1 GCA_002688415.1 Candidatus Pacearchaeota archaeon | reverse complement strand
CAGATTCTTCATAAGTAAATGAGAATGCGAGATTACAATTACTATTGGTATAGTTGAAATCTCCTGAATTGTTTATAATTACTTGGCCAATCTCCTTATCGACGTTGAACCCTCCGGTTGATCCAAGATCGTTGGTTGAAACATTCCATGTACAATCCCAATAATTGTATATATTGTATGTTGTAAGATTGTCTTCTTGCGAGCCAGTATCATTTGACCAAATTCTAAAACTCATTCCATCCTCATAAGTCTCTGTTGTGAAATTCGCACTGACATAGTCGTGAGTAGCATTTATTGTATCTATCGTCATTGTAGTCGAATTAGCCTCGTCCCATGTAGCGGTTGAGTTCTTATAATATAGAATAGCTACATCAAAGTTTTCTTCTGAATCAAAAAGAGTTGCATTTATCGATATTGTTGTTTCCGGATCAATTGATTCATTGCTTGATGGAGTATAGGTTAATGCGACCAAGGTTGGCGCAGAGTTACCTTTCACAATTCTTGTCTCCGAAACATTTTCATTACCAGCGAGATCAACCACATAAAGCTCATAAGAATACCCCTCACCCTCAACAAGCTCTGATTGATTTGTCGTATTGAAATACCAAAGACCACTTCCGGCACTTGTAAAATAAGTTGAATTTCCTGAGGGATTGATGTAGGTATAGTTTGTTCCATTATATAGAAGTGTAACATTGGCCAAATTTGCCTCTAAAATCGACACATTTAGGGTAACCTGTGATGAGCTTCCCGTATCATTTGCAGGTGTGGGGCTTACAAAAGTGGGAACCGGTGGCGTTGCATCAATTGTTAATGTTTGATTTTCTGAATATCCGGCATTCCCTGCCTGGTCAAAGACTTCATAAAACCATATAAAAACTCCATCGACAAAAGTTATCGGGAACCCTACCGACTGCAATGCTTGCTGAGCTGCGATAGTTACAGCGGTGCTATTAAACAATGTCCCATTATTCCAATAAGCCCATAATGTTGCATTCTGTGATCCAGAGCCAGCATCAGTAATATTTACAGTTAGGTTCTGTGTTATATCGTTTGTGTACGTATCATTAGTCGGTGTATTTGATGTAACCGCTGGGCTAGTTATATCATCTATTAGAATAAAAGTTGAATTAAATTGCGAACTCCAGCCCCCAGAATCAGCCGCCGAAACACCCAATTTCCAAGTATCATTCCAACTTGTTTGCGAAGAGTTTAGTGAATGGCCCCCGCTAAATCCACCATAATATAGCTGCGAAATTTCAGATGGCGTAAGTGTCTTGTTAAATATCATAACCTCATCTAGCTCACCGCCATAATGCCCGCCAATCGTTAAATTTTTAGTATCTCCAGTTTTGGTGACTGACGCGGCGGCAGAACCATTTAACTCCCCGTTTATATAAAGACTTAAATTACCATCATTAATTGTTCCAGCAATATGATTCCAACCGGATAAGCTTGCTCCACTCTGTATACCTGTCGAATTAATATAGGCCATATATAGTCTATAATAACTATCATCGTGACCGCTATACCACATCTTGTAGCCCTGCCCATCTTTAACAACCGTTGATCCCAACACATGTTTATCATCCCCTGTTCCACTAGTACCTTGAGGCATTCTTCCTTCTGTGCCGGCAGTATTCGAATCAGATGGAATAGCATTGTTGTATTTAGTCCAGGTTAGTCCGTCTGGAGAGGTAGCTTGATACTGTCTTGTGTAGGTATTGTCAGAGCCGCTATACCACATCCTATACATCTCCCCATCTTTGATAACTGTCGGATTATATGCATGCTTATAGTCTCCTTTCCCACTGGTTCCCTGCGGTACTCTTCCGTCGGTACCTGTTGTATCCGAATCGGATGGTATGACATTATTGGTCTTGGTCCAAGTCAATCCGTCTGGAGAGGTGGCGTGATAAGTCCTTAGATAGGTGCCATCATGGCCGCTATACCACATCTGGTAGGTTCCATTGTCTTTGATGACTGATGGCCTATAGACATGCCTATCATCTCCTCTGCCACTTGTACCCAAGCCTATTCTCCCGTCAGTACTAACCGTATTGGATGCCCCCTGAGCGACGTTGTTGTATTTGGTCCAAGTCAATCCGTCTGGAGAGGTGGCATAGTAAATTCTATAGTAGCTTCCATCATGGCCGCCATACCACATCTTGTAAGTACCATTATCCTTGATAACCGATGGGAAAAATGCATGTTTATCATCCCCTTTCCCACTGGTTCCCTGTGGTACTCTTCCGTCGGTTGAGGCTCCGTTAGAGTCTGATGGAATAGCATTGTTGTATTTGGTCCAAGTCAATCCGTCTGGAGAGGTGGCATAGTAAACCCTGACATAGGTTCCATCATGACCGCTATACCACATCTTGTAAGTACCATTATCCAATATCACATTTGGAATATATATATGTAAATCATCTCCCTTCCCACTGGTTCCCCTGGGGACTCTTCCATCTGTACTAGTTGTATCGGAATTAGAGGGAACAGCATTGTTATGTTTAACCCAATTATTCACAGACCAATTTCCCAAACTAAGGTATGGTTTATTCTCTGAATCTAATCCAAGTTGGTAACTTGCACTTGCACCCTCTTTGGATAATATAAAATTATTATTGAATGTGTCACCTTCATCAACATTAACCCACAAGCTCATGCTCAAGTTGTCTACCAAATCAAAATTATCTGATCCAAATATTTCTAACTTATTGCTTCTATTAAAAGAATACGACCCCTCAACAGCATACGAAGTTTTATTCTGGATAGCACAACTACTACAGCTCCCGTCATTTGCACCCCAATAATCCAAAGTATCATTATTTAAAGGCCAATACGAGACCAGTCCATTTGTAATCAATGATGTCGCATTCAATGTCTCAACCCCAGATGAGTTTGTCTTGTACCATGTATATGCCAATGTAATGTTATCTCCGTCACCATCTGTAGCTACGGTTATAGAAGTTAAGTTTTGGTCTGTCTCGTTTGAACTTACATTTGTTGAGATTAAACTCACGCTTGTGATACTTGGCAATGCCGCACCAACAAGAACAAAGCTAGCAATTAAAAATAAACCAACAAAGAATATCATAAATAGAATCTTACTATTTCTCATCCTTCCTCTCCCCAACCATTCCACCTTTTCTTCCAAGATTCTTTTTCAAAATCTTACGAGTCTCCAAGAACACCATCTCCTCTTGGACAGATGTCAACCTCTTCGCATATGTCTTCAACATATTCTCATACACTCTAGTGTCTATCTTTCCCTTGTTCATATAGTCATCTTGAAGAACCTTCATCATCTCTATCAACCTCTTCTTCTCCATTTGGAGAGCATCCTTCTTATTTTGTAGGTTAGTTAAGCTTGTCAGTTGAGACTCTGTCTTTATCCTATCTCTAATTGTCTTAGACAACTTCTTCTCATATTGGCCCATGGATTCATAATATTCTCCCATTGATAACTTATTATCCTTGAAAGTATATCTCTGGACAACTTGCATCAATTGTAACAAGAGAGCCTCCTCTTTCTTCAGCAATCTTATCTTTCTTTTTAGGTATCCTTTCCTACTCAGATATCCTCCAAACAGACCAACCCCGAGGAGAACTATCAAAGCCGACAAAGCCTGAACAGGATTCTTCCTTGAATAATAAACCAATCCAAACTCCCCCTTTGTCTCATATGAATACATCGACTGTGCTTCGTTTATTCTTTGCTTTGCCAAAACATAATCTCCTCTATTGAAGATCACGTTAGCTAATAACCACAACTTCTTCGTTTCAAATACATCAATATCGAATTCTGTAGCATGGTTTATTGAATCTAGCAACGACGAATTCACCTCAACAAATTCCTGAGCAGCCAAAGCTATCTCTTCTAAGTCCTCAAAGTTACGCTGGAGATCACCGAATTCCACCTCTGTATAATCTGAACTCATAGCTGAAAAGTAGCTGTTAACATCTGACATCTGTAGATTCATCTCTTCCATCCAAGCTAAATACTCTCTAGCTGACAACATCATTTCATCAGCTACTGATCTTGGTATATCTAAGATGTATAGTGTGAGATACTTCTGGATTGTTTCTGTTGCTCCAACAGAATCCTTCATAACAACATCAAACTGCAGCAGATGCTTTCCAGAACTAAAGTAAGCCGGTGCATTTATTTCCACCGTTATGTTAACTTTTTCTCCGCCACCCAGAACCTTACCCTTGCCGCTGATCACCTCAACATATTCTGAGTTATCTCCACTTATGAAGATACTTGTGATTGTCCTCGTCTTATCTTGTTTGTTCTCAACGTCGAAGTAGAATGTTGAATCTTCTCCATTCAGCAACTCAAAGCTACCTTCCGACTTGCTAAATCTATCTACAGAAGCTCCACCCCCGCCTCCGCCTCCGCCCGAGCTACTTCCAGGAGTTGTCGTCGTCGTAGTTGACTGCTCACAGTCCGAATCCAACAAGTATCCACATGATGTCACACACACCGAATCACTCGCATTATAACATAGGAAAGATATGCTGACAGTATCATTAAACAACGTATTATTGTTTACGTCCTGTATCGGACTCCCAGTGAGGTTATAACCTTGGGAAGCAAGTGTGAATGTGTAAGATCCGGCAGACATTGATGCTAAATCTGAAAAACTCACATTAAGATCATTGTCGTTGTATCCTTCACTAGATACGTTTGTAAAACCATTAGACAAGCCACCAGACAGGTTTGTAAATACTGTCGGCAAAGTCCAATTCAAGGTAATATTATATGCTGTATTTGTCGCGTTATATGTTTCTGATCCCATCAGATTTCTAACATATCCTTCCAGAGAGAAATTCCCAGGAGTAAGATAAACGTAATTTGTAGTTGTTTCGATTGCCTGATATAAATATGGACCAATCTGGTTTGTAACGACAGTACCTGTAACATTCCTTAGGCCGGTCAGGGAAATAGCAGCCTCTTCAGTAATATTTATGATAAAGTCTTCTGATTTTATAACATCTTCGAAAGAATAGTTAATAGAAATATTCTGGATATTTCCTGCAGCAAGATTGTCATAAGTCTTATATGATCTAAAGCTTCCAGTAGAATCGCTATCAAAATAGATATCTCCCTTGTCTAAGTCGTGCCGTACCTCGAAAGAAAGAGCGCAATTGCTTACAGAATAATTAACGTCCCCCGTGTTATTGATAATCAACCTAGAAATCTCCTTATTCTCATTAAATCCTGCAGCGGCAGAGCTAGAAAGATCAGAGGTCCATGTACAATCCCAATAATTAGAGATATTATATGTGGTGAGGTTCGCCTCTGCTGACTCAGAATCATTCACCCAAATCCTAAAGCTCATTCCATCTTCATAAGAATAAGTGACGAAGGTGGCATTAACATAGTCGTGAGTTGCATTAACTGTATCTATTGTCATCGTTGTTGAATTGGCTTCATCCCACGTAGCCGTTGAGTTCTTATAGTATAGAATTGCCACCTCGAAGTTCTCTTCGGCATCATACAATGTAGCATTCACTGTTATTGTTGTCTCGGGGTCTATTGTCGCATTTGTTGAAGGAGTATAGGTTAGGCTCAATAAAGAAGGAGCCGCATTTCCCTTAACAAGTCTTGTTTCTGTTGAATTTTGATTCCCAGCCAAATCTGTTGCAAAAACAGTATAAAGATACTCTTCTCCGGCAACTAAAGCTGATTGGTTTGTCGTATTAAAATACCAAGACCCTCCCCCAGCATTTGTGAAGTATGTCGTATTTGAAGAGGGATTTATGTAGGTATAATTCGTTCCGTTATATTCCAGCGTCACGTTTGCTAGGTTGGTCTCTGTTATTGACACATTTATTGTGATCTCGCTTGAGCTTCCAGAATCGTTTGCAGGTGTTGGACTTTCAAATGTTGGTATTGGAAGAGTTGTATCAACCGTGATTGTATAGTTTTCTGATGAGTAGGCCACGTTTCCTGCCCTGTCCCAGATTTCATAGAACCATTTGAAAATTCCCTCTACAAGAGTCATCACTGTTCCAATTGTCTGAAGAGTTGTGTCTGCTGCTACCGAAACGACTGTGCTATTGAATAGAGTTCCATTGTTCCAGTAGACCCACAGCGTCGCGTTATTTGGTCCTGAGCCAGCGTCTGTTACATTTACTGTCAAGTTTTGAGAAGCGTTACCTGCATAGGTATTGTTTGTTGGCGTGTCAGAGGTTACAGTTGCCCCAGTGATGTCTCCTATTGTTATAGTTGATGAGTTTAGCTGTGCACCCCATCCCTCTGAATCAGCCGCCTTAACTCCAACTTTCCACGTATCATTCCAACTTGTTTGTGAAGAGCTTAATCCCGAGCCTCCATTTAATCCACCATAATATAGTTGCTGAACCTCGGGAGCTGTCAAAGATTTGTTAAATATCATAAGCTCGTCAATTTGCCCATCATATCCTCTTGAGCCAGTATACAACCATTCTCCTATTCTGACATTTACACTATTTGCCGTAATGGCAGATGTATAATCACTAGCAGTATTATACTGGACTCCATCCAAAAAGAAAGTTCCACCCACACCTTGTTCATAAGTCATAGTGGCATGATGCCATTGACTATCAAAAACAGAAGGAATCCCGCTACCTATTAAATTATTATCATTAATTTTCATTCTTAGCCCTGCGCTGGTAGAAAGAAAGAAATCCCAGCCATTTGCATTCCCATCATATTTACTAATTACACGAGCATTATCATCTGTATCTGAATTGGTTTTAAACCAAACCGAAATAGAAATATTTGCTGTTGGGTCTAAACTACTATGATCTGTAATTTGAATATAATCTGTCTCAGAATCAACAAAACTATAACTCCCTCCAATAGCATATGAAGTTTTATTCTGTACTGCACCGCTATTTGTTCCATCATTGCTTCCATAATAATCCAATGTATCATTATTCAATGGCCAGTAGCTAACCAAACCATCCTCAATTAACGAAGTAGCATTCAATGTCTCAACACCAGATGAGTTTGTTTTATACCAACTATAAGCATAGGTTATATTGCTACCTTCAGGATCTGTCGCAACTGCAGTAGAGGTCAGATTTTCGTCTGTTTCGTTTGAACTTGTATTCGTTGAACTAATACTTACACTTGTTATATTTGGTGCTAAATTAATTGTTTGGATGCTGTAATTTAGGAGGTACGGGCCAGAGCCCGCAGTATTTGTTTGAAGTGTATCTCTAAATTGCATAAAATTACCGGAATTGGTTGTAGTGTCTGCTATTGAATCGCTAACAGCCCCCTCATCATCCCAAGCACCCCATTCAAGGTGATAATTTCCTAATTCGTAGAGGTTTTGGATTTCAGAGGCCGAGAGTGTTCTATTGTATATTCTAAGCTCATCAATTGGCCCATTATACCACCGCGTATTTGCGAATCCTGCTATATCCAACGCTTGCCCATTACTCCCCGGAAAGTATGTTGTGACTACAGTGGAATTGCAATAAGCTCCGTTTGCCCAAACAGACATATTATTGGTGACAGAATCATACATCGCAACGATATGATACCATTGCTCTTCTGGCCCTGCGTTCCTACAATCGGCAACCGTAGTTCTCCCAGAACCACCTGAACTATCTGAGATCATAAAATATGGACGCGCGTTACCATTCAGCTCTAGCAATCTTATCTGATAATTCATTCGATCGTTATCAAATGTTGTCCCCTTACTTAAAACATAACTATGTGTAGCAACTGGAATATGTTTAGCCCATACCGAAATAACAAAATCCTCATCATCAAAGTCAAGAGCATTGTGGTCTGAAACCCTTATGTAATCACTTGTAGTAAAGTAACCACCTTGGCCAACTATCCCGTTAGACGCGGCAAAAACTCCACCATTATTCGTACCATTATGAACCCCCGTTTCGTCTGTAGCATCTCCATTCAATGCCCAGTGTGCGACCAACCCAGCATCACTTATATTATAACTCGTTGCTGTTCTTGTTTGAAGTGTTATGTTGGCAAGGGCATCCCCCATTTGACCATCAAGATAGAGATTACTTATTTCGGTGGCTGTTAAACTCCGATTATAAAACCTAAACTCATCTATTCTCCCGTCAAAGAATTGGGAACCGCCTCCAGGCCTTGCACCTAATGTGTGGGCAGTAGAATCTCCATAGGTGGATGCTGAATCTGTGCCAACTTGAGCTCCGTCAAGGTAATATGTAACTAGTGTTCCATTCCATTTTAATGTTGCCATGTGCCAGCTTGAGGTGTCGGTAAAGGCTATTGTCTGTTCGGTATATGTAGCATCAGTACCCATCCTATATCCTAAGTTATTAGCATTTACAAAGATAGATATTCCATCTTTATTATCTGAGCTTCCGTCTGTTATTCTCCCAACGATACTTGTATCATCAGATTTAAACCAGACATTCATTGTTAATGCCGAATTTACGTTATTATCAATATCGTCTAAATCTGTTCCTCCAGCCTTGTAATCGTAGCAATTCCCGCTTAAGCAATCAGAGTGTTCCATGTTAAGGCCATTAAGATTTGTGCTCCCATAAACCTCGCTTGAATCCATGGTGATATTAGTGCCAGTATAAGGAGTAAACATTATACTATCTGCAACTGCAAGTGTTCCAGAACAAATAGACCAAATGGTGATATTATAATCATTTCCTTCTGTAAAATTTAAAGGAACTCCATCATACATGGGTCTCCAGAGTCCGTTGAAGGAAGAATCGGTCTGGTTCCCGTAGAGAGTTATTACTCCGTCATCTGTTGTAATATTGTATGGGTGGCTTGTAGACCATCCGGCATTAGCTGCCCTTTGAAAAGCATAAACCTCATAGCTTCCAGTTCTTGTTGCTGTGAAGTTGTAAGTAAGAGAATTAGCTGAACCACCAGAACATAAAGCATAGCTATCTTTTCCGTCAAAAGCGGTGGAGATTGTGGTTTCTGTCCAGCTCCCTACAATGTCTACATTTCCATAAGTTTCATCTATAACCATTGCATCATCGTCAAAAGACCAGTATCCTATTAAACTATCTGAAGGGGCAAGATCGCTATTAGAGTCAACTATTGATTGAGTTAGGTTTCTATAAAATGTACTGCTGTTATAAAAAACAAAAGATGTATATGTTCCTGTTGTATTCTGCAACATTAGAACCACCCCTGAATCTGTTGAGTTTGTTTGATTGAGGATGCCGTAAGTTGTTGAACTAAAAGTTACTTCTAAAATCGTTGACCCTACTAAGCCAGCCATTAAGAAGAGACTTGCGAAGGCTATTATGAAGAGGAATTTACTTTCTCTCATTTCCTACCCTCCTTCTTCTTTAATTCTTCTAAGTGATTTTTAACAAGCCGCTCAATTCTCTTTGAGATCATAATATCATTCTCCTCGCAAAAGTCATGGAAATCAGCCCAAACAGAAGGGTCAACACTAAGTGTAACTTTTTTAGGCATCACCAATTAAGATAAAGATCCTTTTTAAAGATTTCCATAGAAATACTATATATAGGATACCTGCTTTATACAGCCTTTACTTCCATAGAAATACAAATAAAAACAATAAAGAACAAGATCTAAAGAACAAAAAAGAAACAACTTATCTTCGAACAACCGCAATGATCACAATCAGAACAATTAAGATCAAAACAATCAATCCAATCGCTAACCAGTATTCCCAATAATCAGTTGAGAAGTACTTCCCAAGAGACCACTTAGAATCTACATTAACACTAACTGGCTGTGTGTAAGTATCTGTACCGATAGTTGATTTAACTGAGAATGTGTGATCTCCAGATTCTGTAGCAGTCATAGTAATTGTAACTGTGTCTGTCTCTCCTGCGTCAAGAGCTACAACGCTTGGCTCGATTGTAATATCTTCAGCCCAACTTGTATCGCTTAAGCTAATAATAACATTCTGAGCATCGTCTGCATTGTTTGTAACGCTTACTTCAAAGCTAAATTCACTTCCAACCTTAATTTCATCATCTGTAGAAACATCAATTGTAGGCTCTGGGGCGCTACAGGCATCTATCCTTAATATAACTTGGAAGTCATCTTCCACTTCTTCTCCGTAAGCATCTTCATCAAACTCATCTCCATCGTCATCGTCATATTCATAAAATAATATAACATCTAAGTTGTAATAATCCTTTGAGACATAATCTGGCATATCGAAAACAAAGTTAACACCTTCTTCTTTTCCGCCTCTTAAGTCATCAATAACTGCATACTCATCAACTCCCAAAGAGCTACTGTATAAGTTAACTAAGATCTTTTCTTCCTTGTCTGTTCCAAGGTTCCACACATCAAAGCTAACAGAAACACCATTATCTCCACATGAAGCATGAACTTCCTCAGATTCATCAACTAAGAAATCATCCTCTAAGTCACTATTAATTGAAAACTCAATATAATCTTCGCCGTCTATATCTTCAGTACACACAACAGATTCTCCTTCATCCTCTGAATAAGCCTTGAAATAAATTCTATAATCTCCAGCGTCCAAATCTTCTACCTTAACCTTATCAATAACAAATGTAGCAACTTCTTCATCATCATCCTTTATTCTTCCTAAATCAATTTCTTCATCGTCAAAGTCAAATTCTGATGTAACATCATTTCCGCTTTCATCAAAAACAATAATTTCAACCATAACATCACTAACATCCTCACTTCTTGGATTCTCTACTTCTACTTCAATTTCTAAATTATCAAGATATTCCCATTCTTCATCATCTCCTCTCCCAAAGTTATCAATACTATAATCCACTATATTCAACTTAGCATCAGAAGTTGATTGTTCACCATCAGAACAAAAACCATATTCTACATCTACACTAAAAGAAGTTACATTCCCATCAGTTGCGTTTATTTTACCTGTAATTGTATCAAAACTATCATCAAGTCCTGTAACTGTAACTGTAGCGACTCCAGAAACAATAGCACCAACACTAATATTCCCGTTATTAATAGATGCTTCAAGTCCTGTGCTTCCGTCAGTTGCGTTTACTTCAAATGTAAAAGTTTCTGTACCTAATGAGATACTTGAAGGAGCATTGTTTGTTAAAGCTGCACTAACCATCATTGCCGACGCTAAAATCATTAAAAAACCAAACACAAACATTAAATTTGTTTTTCTCATGTTGTAATTCTACAATTACGACTATTTAAATGTTTCGGTAAAGCAATCCCCTAACGCTCCTTCAGAATATTTAAATAGTCTTCTCTCCTATATATAAGACATGGTTAAGTCAAGAGAGAACCTTGCTGCAGCATATGCCTTCTTCACTGGTATTGTTCTAGCAGTAGCCCTGGGAATTCTGAATAGGTACTCCAAAACCCTAAGTGCAAACAGTATTTTCTATGTACTACTGGTTCTTTTGGGATTAGCAGTAGGATTCTTACATACAACCGACAAAAACACCATAACATTCCTTCTTGCAAGCGTTTCTCTTGTTATTGTTGGAGGGCAAGGAAACAATACGCTGATTTTTATCTCTAACCTAAGCCCAATTCTATCTATATTGAAAGATATTCTAAGTAATCTACTAGTTTTATTTATACCTGCAACAATTGTAGTAGCATTAAAGACTGTTTTTTCATTAAGCAATATCTAAAGAAATTCTAAAATATCTTGTAAATTAACAATCCTCGGGTCATCCAAGCCAATTCCAAAACAAGCTGTGTTCACCCACATCTCAATATAATTAAAGTTTTCGAACTCATTAACATCAATATTATCCGTTGAAAAAACATAAATTTCTTTGCCCTTGGCTTCTATCTTCTCAGCCACTTTCTTAAAATTCTTACTTTCTTGCCCTAGCTTAGTAGAAACCAATAGACCAATCTTATTTGAGGATAGAAACTTAGCCTGCTTACCTTTTATCTTAGCCTTCATCTTGTCAATATCCTCTTTTGCTACATTCTCTATTCTATCTCCGTTGAAAACTGAAATTTCTCTTCCGAGCCTTAGTGCGTTATTCAAAGCATGAAACTTCCCATCACATAAAAGCAACAAGGTCTTGGCATTTTCATCAAAAGCAACAGGGTTACAGCCCAAAACCTGTCCATCATGATAAGCTCCCTTCTTAACTATTACCTTGATATCTTTCTCTTCTAGGTAGTCTTTTACTTCTTTAAGTAAATCAAGGTACTGAACACTAGCTGCCAAAGAAACTTCTTCAAGCTTCAATTCATCAAGAGCCTTCCAGTTAATTTTATCAAAATCAAACTTCTTCCGAGCTTCAATATGCAATACTTCCATAAAATTTACGAGAAAAAAGACTTTTTAAAGGTGATTAAATTACGAAAAGCTTTTGGCTTTAAAAGCCTCGCCCAATGCATCAATACTATCATCGTAATCAGAGCCAAGGCCCTCCAGTGCAGATGGCGTCTCAGAAACAACCCTTTCTTTGTCAAACCAATATGTTTCAGAAGATGACTCTGTCGGGCAAGTTATGACACCCGTAGAACGTGCTAAATCCAGAGCTGAATCCAATTCCTCGCAACCTGAATCTTCAGAAAAAGTAAAATTATTTGCTACCACCTCTAGCTGTCCATTCTCTTTGAGAAAGTTTCTCAACCCAGAAAGTGTAAACTTTTTACTTCCATCAGAACAAGAAGCCATAACAACGAGAGTTTCATAAGCGTTTGTATCTATTGCCATTTTTAGAATCTATCAAAATCATCTTTAGGTTTTTCAGGAGCTGCAACAGCGCCCTTTTGTATTTCAAAGACTTTTGATGGAGTAGCGATAACTGTATTTTCACCAAATCCTGCTATTTTTCCTTCTAATGCTTCAACCGTTTTCTTTATTTTAGAAATAGCTCTTTTCAATTCAACAACATCTTTACCCTTCAAAGGTCTGATATCAACAACAGCGATTGTATATCCTTCTCTAAGTGCATTCAAGATCTCATTGATATCTTCATAAACATTTAATGTGAAAGTTTTTATGTAAACTTTAGAATCACTTTTCTCCTGGCCTAGATCAATTTCAATGAATTCGTCACCGAATTCCTCTTCTCTTCCCATCATCTTTTTGAACTTATCGAATACCATGATAATATAATCATGCCAAGGGTATTTAAATATTTATGTGGTGTGGAATAATGATCAGGCCCAATCTGCAGGGCTCATCCTTTCATCATCAGCAGAAAGTCTAGCTCCGATATCTCTAACCATATAACCAATAACCTCTGAAATCGGATTTCTAGGACCATATTTCCTCTCTGCCTCAATACACTTTGGGCGCAAATGTCTTTTTGCAACTCTAGCATCTTCTGCCTCATCTCCATCAATAGATCTAACAGCTCCCCTATAAAGAGTCGCGCACTCTTTTACAGTCTTCCTAAACTCCTTTAAGCGAACATCATAATCCTCCTGAGTTTCGTCGTTGCCAATAACAAAAAATGTTGACAAATCAAAATTGCCGATAGGAGAACTTGTTTCTCGATTTTCTTTCTTCATACTCCGGTAAGACTAGAATACTTTATAAAAATTTATATCTTCTAGAATAATAATCAACCTTGAATCTTCTTCATAACATCTTCCCGAATCTTTTCAATCTTTTCAGAGAATTCCTTTTCCTGATCTTCCATTTGTTTCATTCGAGCACCAATCAATTCCTTCTTCTTATTCATTTCTTCAAGAACCTTCTCTCTTGAACTCTTAATAGCAACCTGTCCACCAACAATCCTCATAACTTCACCATCTGCTTTTTCAACTTCGTTAACAACATGTTCTGTCTCGCTAGCTTCCATTGTAAAAGCATTCTTTTGCATCATCAACTGCTGGAATGCTTGCTCCAACATTTGTAATTCCTGAATCTTTGCTTGAGTCTCAGCATCCAAGTTACCGAATGGATTCCCAGGTTGCGCTTCTGCTTTTTCTTTGCCATCCTCAGATGGCACACGACCTTGTGCTTTCTCTGCCATATTAAATTGCCTTCACAGTTTTCATTTTATTTCGTGGTTTAAAAAATATTCTCGAATTACAATGGGGACATAAAAATCTCTTTTTCAATTCTTCAGACTTAATCTTTTCCCCGCAATGAAAACATTTGTATTGTGCCATATTAAATTAATTTTTTCACCCTATTTAAGAGTTTTGCTCTAGGTGATATGCTCCTCCTGCAAATCTCTTTTTACATTTTTGACATTCCCAAATAGCTTTTTCAATCCTCTTTGCTCTTCCATTACAAAAAGGACATACTTGTTTCTTCCTCTGCTTAGCTTCGACATCGTTAAGTCTTTTCTTAACCTTACCATAGCCAGCTCCAAATCTTCCTGCCGCTCCAATCTTTTTTCCTTTTGCCATTTTATTATTTTGAATATGAAATGGGGCCACGCGGATTTGAACCGCGGTCGCGAAGTCCCAAACCTCGAATCATACCAGGCTAGACCATGGCCCCATGATTATGAGGTATTAATTATCATTTATAAGCCTACTCCTTTGCTGGTTCTTCCGCAGGTTTTTCTTCTGAAGTTTCATCCCCTTCTGCTGGCGTAGCCTCTGCTTCTGCTTCGGCCGCCTTAGCTTCTTCCTCTGCCTTAGCCGCTGCATCCTGGCTACTCTTTACATCATTAAAGTAATCTTCAAGTTCCTGTTTCTTCTCTGGGCTAACATCTGTCTTGCCAGCTTGAACCATTGCATCATATTTTCCTTCGTTAACTTCTTTGTTAACTTCTTTAATCTCCTTACTCTCAACTATAACCCCAAGAGCTTGACATGTGCCAAGAACACTTTTAACAGACGCAATTAAATCATTTGACAACATATTATCATGCTTTTGTTTTGCAACAGAAATAATTTGCTCAAATGCTAAATTCCCAACAACATGTTTCAATCTTTCGCCGCTAGCTTTTTCTAACCCAAGTTCTTTCTTTAAAAGCTCAGAAACTGGAGGACTCATAACTGTAATTGTATATTCTTTTGTATCTGGATTAACATCTAATGTAACAGGAACATTCATTCCCTTGAATTCTCCAGTCTTATCATTAACGTCACTAATAATTTGGCCAAGATTCAAACCCATTGGACCTAGCTGCTGAGCAACTGCTGGACCTGGAGCCATCTTTCCACCCTCAACCAAAAGTTTTATTGTAACCATATCAAATCTCAAAAAAGTTTATTTAAAAACTTATTCCTCAAGCTCCTCCCTTCTAATAACTCTAACATTATCTAACTTAACTGTAACCGGAATTGGAACAGCCGCATTAAGTAATGAAACCACGACTTCTCCTTTAACTTTGTCAACTCTAACAACTTTTGCCTTTTCTTTCTTGAAAGGTTCACTAATCATTTCAATAACGTCATTCTTTTCAATATTAACTTCACTAGCGACAGGCTCGACCATTTGCCTAATTTCTTCATAACTAACTTGTGTAGGCAAAATACCCTTAACATATGGTAAATTGTAAGCTGCCTCTTCTGCATTTTCTCTATCTGGAGATTCTAAAAAGATATATCCTCGAATTCCGTGTGGCCTTGCAAGAGCATAAATTCCAACCTTCTTTTTCTTAACTTTATCAGCGACCATCTCTAGTGCCTTGTCTTCTTTGTTTGTTGTAACCTTAACAACAAAAATTGTAGAATCATATTCTTTCTCTGGCTCTTTGTTTTGCTTCGCTTCTTCCTCTTTTATTTTTTCTTCCTCTGCTTTCTTTTCAACAGCCTTCTTTTCTTCAGTCTCTTTTTGCTCTACCTCTTTATCGCTAGAGCCTTTAATAGACGGTGCATCGACTGTAGACTCGTCTAAGCTTTCATCATCTAAATAGTCAAATTCGTCTTCAAATCCTAAACTCATGTTTTTTTGCTCCAGCTAGCCCTTAAATATCTAAGAACTAGTAAGAATAATAAAATCTGAGGCTTTTTAAAGTTTACGGGAAGATTCATTCTACCATATCACTCCATCTCAACAATCCTTAAAAAGCAAGATATTTTTAATATGTCATGCAAAACTATGAATTACTAATTGAAAGAATCGCAAAGGCTAGCAACCTCGAGAAAGAAGAAATAGAAAAAAAGGTAGAGGCTAAAAAAGCAAAATTATCTGGGTTAATCTCTAAAGAAGGTGCTGCTCAGATTATCGCTGCCGAATTGGGAGTAAACTTTGAAGACCAGGAATTAAAGATAGTAGAATTATTACCTGGGATGAGAAAGGTGAATATTGTGGGTAAAATAATTGAATTATTCCCCGTTAGAGAATTTGAAAAAAATGACAAGAAAGGAAAGGTCGCAAGCTTTGTATTGGCAGACGATACTGGAAACACAAGAGTAGTTTTGTGGGACGTAAACCACATTGAATTAATTGAAAAAGGAGAAATCGCCTTAGACTCTGTTGTTGAAATTAAGAATGCCTCTATGAGAAACTCCGAAATACACCTGTCTGGATTTAGCGAGATAAAGAGCAGCACACAGGTTTTGAAAGACGTAAAAACAGAAAAACAAAGCCCGAAAAAAGACCTTATTGAAGGTGTTGCCGGTCAAGAGATTCAATTTAGAGGAATTGTTGTTTCGATGTTCCCCGCAAGATTCTACAATGTTTGTCCGGAATGTAATAAAAAAGCTAATGCTGACGGTGAAGATTTTGTTTGTGGTGAACACGGAAAAATTAAACCACAAAAGAGAGCGATCTTGAATTTGGTTATGGACGACGGAACCGAGAACATGAGGATGACTTTATTTAGCAGTCAAGTAAAACAACTAATCCCGGAAGAGGATCTTGAAGATCCAGCTAAACAAGAGGCATTCAAGAATGAGATTCTAGGAACAGAACTTAGAATACAGGGCAGAATCAATAAGAACCAGTTGTTTGGAAATCTTGAAATCGTGGCCAACAACATTGAGAAAGTTGACGTTGACAAGTTGGTTGAAGAATTAGAAAAAAATGATTGATTATTCTTTCTTACGGATCTAGAATCCCATCTATTACCTTAACGATATCTTCGCTAGCTTCCCTTGCCTCCTCGCACTGGCTTCTAACAACCATTAAAGAAGGTCTGTCTGTAATCTCATATCCATCACCCACCAAGACGTCCCTTACTTGAAAAGAAACTCTATTATCATCTGGAAAATTAAAATTATGATGGACAATTGCACTTCTGGGCTCTTGTTCATAAATGTTAGCAACTGGGCTTCCCTCATAAGATACGGATCTGTTATCAACCTCACAGCCAAGAGCCCTAATCACATTTGCAATTGCTGACTTCATTCCACATAAAAAAACCTTAACTTTATAACTATTTATGTCCTAAACAACATATGTTATTCAGAACACATATTGCCTTCGGAATTTTTATCTACTTACTTTTCTTTAGTTATTTTAGAAACCCAATTCTGACACTTATCGGATTTCTGATTGGAATTATCATAGTAGATCTAGACTCAAAGAAATCAAAATTCGGAAAAAAGTGGTATTTCAGGCCCATACAGTGGTTCACTAAACATAGAAGATTTTTCCACTCATTTATCTTCGGAATTATTGGCACAGGCATAATAGCAATCTATAGCGTTGAAATGGCATTCGGCTTCTTGGTAGGATTCACAACTCATATAATACTAGATTCTCAGACAAGAAGAGGAGTTGCACCATTCCATCCATTAATTGACACAAAAATTAAAGGTAAAATAAAAACAGGAGGGATTATAGAAGACATTATCTTTGTAATCCTACTATTGTCAGACGCCCTACTTGTATTGGTGAATACGTTCATTATACTCCAATAACTATTCTCGACCACATAAATCTTTATAAACAAAAATGAATAAGTTCACGTATGACAACAGAAAGAACATTCATTGAAGGAGAGCACCCAAAAGACTGTCCCTATCTTGCAGATGGGTGTGATTCATTGAAAACGGAAGACTGCCTGGGGAGAATAGACAGCATTGGCATAAAGAAAGACATCTCATATCTTAAGTGTCCTTCATATGGCGCAGCAAAAGCCTTTGATGAAGCTTTAACCGCCTGCGGATCTGGAGGGCTCCGTACTGAAATTTAATATGGCAACCCAAGATCTTTTAGGAAGATGCAGACACTGCACAAGCCCACCAAAGGAGGGGACATTAAAGAGCGCAGAAGATCGGAAAGTTTACAGCAAGTTTGAAAGAGGCAGGGAAACATTCCACTGCGGAATTGGGCACGAGGATTGTATAGAGCTTGTTATGGCACAAAAGATATATGATAATAAACTAAAAGTAACTGAAGCACTTCGGATTGCAAAGGGGTTGTCAAGAGAAACCGGGAGATATGAATAGTATGGCAATACCAAAAGACGAGGCTGAGGAGAAAGAGGTTAAAAAACCAGCTAAGAAAGTTTCTAAGAAAAAAGATGATGAGCCAAAACTAATGGATTTACCCGGGGTTGGCCCTGGAGCTATTGCAAAATTAGAAGCTGCGGGAATTTTTGATTTAATGGGATTAGCGGTTTTAACACCACCTGCATTATCAGAAATGGCGGGAATGGGGGAAGCGGCGGCAAGAAAAGCAATTCAGGCTGCAAGAAAGATGATGAACCTCGGCTTTCAAGATGGATTAGAATACGTCGAAAAAAGAAAAGAAATTGGAAGAATAACAACAGGAAGTAAGAATTTGGATAATCTCTTGGGTGGAAGAGGAATTGAAACAAAAGCTATTACCGAGGCTTTCGGAGCATTCGGTTCTGGAAAAACACAACTAGCCCTTTCTTTGGCGGTTGGTGTACAATTACCAGAAGAACAAGGAGGATGTAATGGTAAAGCAGTCTACATCGATACAGAGGGAACGTTTAGACCAGAAAGAATTAGACAATTTGCAGAAGGAATTGGTGCAAATCCGGATAAAGTTTTAAAAAACATCCTTGTAGCAAGAGCATTTAACTCAGACCACCAAATGCTACTATTAGACAAAGTGAGTGAGCTTATCAAAGACGGAGAGCCAATCAAGATTATCATTGTGGATTCTTTAACAGCACATTTCAGGGCAGAATTTGCAGGAAGAGGACAATTGGCAGATAGGCAACAAAGATTGAACAGATACCTTCATCAGCTACAGAAACTAGCAGAGCAACACAACCTAGCAGTCTATGTTACAAACCAGGTAATGTCAGACCCAGCGCAATTATTTGGAGACCCAACAAAGGCAATTGGTGGGAACATTGTTGGCCACGCATGTACATTCAGAATGTACATCAGAAGAGGAAAGAAAGATTCCAGAGTTGTAAAACTAATTGATTCTCCAAACTTACCGGACGGCGAAACTGTCATTATGATTGATACTGACGGCCTGAAAGACGTAGCCGTTTAGGTTGAAAGAATAGTCAAATTTATATAGGTATATCCCCTGGGAATTATGAAGATGGGGAATAGAAATTCTGGCAAACAAAAATACGAAATCAACAAGGACTTCTTTAAGATTTGGTCTTCGGATATGGCATACATCTTGGGGTTTAGTTGTGCAGATGGAAACGTTCACGAAAGAACTCTAGCATGGGAACTAACAGATAAGCATATCTCTAATTTAAAATTACTAAAATCTTTCAACAAAGCAATGCGCTCTAATTATCCAATTAAAAAAAGAAAAAACTCTTATAGATTAAGAGTCTCAAATTCTTATCTCATCGAGGATATTAAGAAATTGGGGATAATACCGAACAAGAAAAAAATATTAAAATTTCCCCATGTCCCAAAAAGATACCTCAGTCATTTCTTAAGAGGATTTCTCGATGGCGATGGATGGGTCGTAACAAGAATTAGAAAAAATGGAGCGAAGGAGATCTGTGCGGGGTTTTCAAATGGAAGCAAAGAATTCACGGAGAGGCTAATAGATTCTTTGAGAATTGTAGGATTGGAAAAGTTTAACCCAAGAAAAAGAGTAAAGCTAACAAAGAAAGGAATTGAAACCTATTGCTATCAATTAGAATTTTATTCAAACAATGCAAACAAGTTGTTAGAATTTACGCATGGGAATCTATCTGATGAAGACATTAGACTTGAAAGAAAATATAAAAAATTCCTGGATTCAAAAAAGTTTTTTATTGAACAAGAAGAAATAAAACATTTAGGAAGAAAAAATCTAAGGATTCAAAAAAAATATGGAGAGAAGACCGCGGAGATTATAAAAAACCTACTAGAAGAGAGCCTAATCCCAAGAGAAATAGCTAAAAAGCTAGGAATTAGCCTCCCAACGTTGTATCGCTGGATGGATAAAATGAGAATAAGAAAATCAACAAAGAGGGGTTCCACAGAATGGTCCGACAAGGTTATAAAATCACGAAGACTAGTAAAAAAATGAATAACAGGGAATTGTTGAAACAAATAGAAAATGAATTAAATGAAAAAATAAATCTACCGCTCAAAGAGACCTCGAAAAATCTTGTATTTGGCAAGGGGAATCCTGATGCCAAAATCCTCTTCGTAGGAGAGGCGGCAGGAAAAAACGAGGATGAACAAGGAATACCCTTTTGTGGGGCGGCAGGAAAAAATCTTGATAAACTTCTACAAAAAGTAGGCTTAATCCTTCACGATGTGTACGTCGCTAATATTATAAAATACAGGCCACCAGAGAACAGAGACCCTCTCCCTTCCGAGATCAAAGCACATACTCCATATTTATTGAAACAAATACAGGTAATAAAACCAAAAGTTGTCTGCTCTCTTGGAAACTATGCCACCAAGTTCTTCTTAGCAAGAGGAAATGTCGAGGAAATGAAAAATCAACCGGGAATAACACAGCTTCATGGCCAACTAAAAGAAATAAAAATAGATGGTCTTAAAATAAAGCTTATACCTCTTTTCCATCCAGCGGCGATAATATATAACAGAACAAAACTAACCCCACTTTGGGAACAAGACATGGAAATTGTTAAGGAAGAAATAAAGAAAATTTAAGCCGTTGATCCGACTTCTTCATTATCATAGTCATTAAAAGAATTTCTTATTAACCCTCTCACCTTCCTGTTGGCGCCTGGAGAAGAGGTCACATGAGCATAATGTGCGACAGGAGTAGATGCCGCGGAAGATCCATTGCGATGATGAAGTAGAACTGCATAAGCATCTCCATCAACAAACCCAGTAACAACATACCCCGGGCCCTCTTTCACATCATTAATCACGTTGGCTCGGCCAGTTCCATTAAATAATAACATCCCTCCTTGAACAAGATCCTCGACCATACACCTAGGTGCCATAACTCTAAACTCAGACCTCATAAAGCGACCACTAATCCTCTGCTCCTCTGAGAATGAGGAATGCTCTCTACTTCCTTCTTGACTTGAACCCATAACAGAAATCACGAAGAAGACTTTATAAAAACTTATATACTGCAGGCTAACCTTTTTTCTTTCCCCAATAGGCATCGCCTTTCGGAGCATCTCTTATTTTCACAAACTTATAATGCGCATCGCTATTCTCCTCTCCGCACCTGCACTTTTCCTTTAAGCTATAAGCTCCGCAGCTGGGACACTTCTTTAATTTCATTTTAACGTTGGAAAGACTTTTTTAATTGCTTCTAAATTATGATCTATTATTTTTAATTTTAAGATCTCCTCATAAGAAAACCACCCCATTCCCTGCCCCTCTCCCAAAACAAGTCCTGATTTATCCAAACATTTTTCAACAAAATAAACCCTATCTCCGACCGTACCCTCTTCTGCATCATTTACACATTCAATAGTTAGAACATGCCTTGGATCTTTTATATCATAATCTAGCTCCTCTTTTATTTCTCTTTTAAGTGCTTGCCCCCACGTTTCTCCTTCTTCAACTTCGCCACCAAAAACACACCAATAAGAAGGAAAAGCCGGAGCATCATCTGTCCTATGTTGTAAGAGTAGCTTAAAATCCTCGTCAAAAAATATCAACATAACCTTATCCATACGTGTTATACCCTGCTTAGGCTCTTTATCTATAGCCATCATCCTTTAATCTCTTTAGAAGAAAACTCACATTTCAATTCCTTAGAATGTTTCTCTAACTTCTCCAGAATCTCCGCCATTTTCTGTTTAGCAATTTTAAAATCATCAGCCAAAACCCTCATATCGAAAACACCTGCACTCAAATAATGAATCTTAACTTCTTTCTCATCAAACTTCTCTAAAAGCTCTCTAATCTTTCTAACACCATCCCCCTCAAGACATTGCAAATTCAAAGTATACCTAATTTCTACTTGCTTTTTCTTTTTATTGCTTAAGCTTTCAATTTGTGTCTGCTTATCTTTTGGAATATATTTACCAATTATCTTCTTATCTTCTTTTGCCTTGTCAATAAACTCATTCAAATCACAAAAATCTCCAAGAATTTTTTCGTTAACCTTTTCAAAGTCTTCTCCTAAAATTTGTTTAAATCCTGCCTTTCTTGCCTGTTCTTGCTTGAACTTTTCCATAACTTCCTTACGGTCTTTAGAGCCAACCCTTCGAAGCGACAATTCAATATGATCCTTAGCGACCCTCAGAACCTTACAAACTATTTTCTTATTAGGAACAACATGCGCCCTCATCATCTTAATTCTACCAGAAGCAATCTCCGAAGAAATAATCGTTCCCTTTGCACCACAGGGTAATTTCACAAAACATATGTTATTTGAAACTTTCTCTACAATCCCTAAGACTAAATCTCCTTCGTTATATTCCATGTTTAAATTAAAAAAGAACACTATTTAAGATTAATTATCTGAAACAAAATCTCTTAGATCCCTTTCCATCTCTTCGGGGGTCATAGATCTCATCTTAAAATCATCAATTTCTCTTTCTCTTCTCAACCAATCCCTCATTCCATTACCAAGTCCACCACCCTCCATAACCCCTATACTTGTAACTCTAATAGAACTAACCCCGGGATACTGCCGCTCATAAATTTCTTTAAGATCTTTAAAATCTTGAGTAGCTTTTATTCTTGCGTCTTCATTACTTTCTGCCTCAAAGAGTCTGGATTGGACATAACCTAACTGATGCCCCTCGATATCAAGAAAGTAATACTCTACATTATAATTTTCCATTTTGATATTTCAAGAACTGTAACGTGTTCCAAACGAACACCCCAAAATAGAATTTACAATACTTCTTCAACTCTAGCTCTGATTTTTGCATTTCCACCACTTGGCAAAGCTACAATTCCGCCACAGTCAAGACATTTTACCTTTGTAGAAGCTCTTCCAAAAATTGTTTGTGTGCTTTTACATTTAGAACACTTAATCTTTACAAACTTCGCTTTGTTTCCCATGTTTAAGAATAAAATTGTGGGTTTAAAAAGATACCGTTCAATAAAAAAAATAAAAAAAATTTAATATACTTATTTCTTACGATCCAAGTTATAAAGTCCGGTTAGTAGTGCAAATAGTGCTATCAAAATTAGGTGGAATGTTGAACCAAGATTGAAGGAAAACCCGTTTTCCACATTTGTAAAAACAGCCAAAACTTTCGCAAACAACAATACTGCAATAATAATCTGTGACCAAGCTAATGTTTTAATTTTCATTTGAAACCTCCTTTAATCAAAGAATGGATCAAAGTTTAAAAAGATACCGAACAACCCAAAACTTATTAACTCCTTTTTTGCTCCATAAACTATGGTCTTAGATAAACTAGGAAGCACTTTAAGAAAGGGAGTAACTAGAATTGGAAATGCAATCTTCCTAGATAAAAAACTATTAGATTCTATTGTAAAAGACATTCAAAAAGCTTTAATCGAAGCAGATGTTGATATTGAACTAATCTTTGAACTAACACAAAAAATAAAGAAATTGGGACTAGATGAAAACATAAAAGGAATTGACAAAAAAGAACAATTAGTTACATTAATCCATGATGAAATTATGAACATCCTTGGAGGAGAAGCAAAAGAATTACAGTTAAAGAAAAAGACAAAAATCATGTTCATCGGACTTTATGGTGCCGGTAAAACTACAAATATTGCAAAAATTGGATTCTATTACGCAAAACGAGGAAGAAAAGTTTGCGCAATTGGTTTAGACACAGATAGGCCCGCAGCAATGGATCAATTAGAACAAATGTGCGAAAAGGCAAAAATCCCCTGTTTCGTTGATAAGAAAGAAAAAGATCCTCTGAAAATCTATGAATCTTATAAAAAAGATTTAGACAAATATGATTTAGTTTTGGTTGATACTGCTGGACGAGACGGTTTGAATAAAGAATTAATTGCCCAAATAGAAAAAATTGATAAAAAAGTAAAAGCAGATTTGAGATTGTTAGTTTTACCTGCTGACGTTGGACAAACTGCAAAAACACAAGCCACTGAATTCCAAAAAGCACTTTCTATCGATGGTGTAATAATCACAAGGATGGATGGAACTTCAAAAGGTGGTGGCGCCTTAACTGCTTGTGCTGAATCTAAAGCTCCAGTTTACTTTATCGGTGTTGGAGAACAAATACATGAAATTGAAACTTTTAATCCTAGAAATTTCGTGAATAGGTTGCTTGGTATGGGAGACTTGGCTAGTTTATTAGAAAAAGTAAAATCTGCTACAGATGAAAAGCAAGCCAAGAGGATTGAAGAAAGATTAAAAGAAGGCAAATTTACACTTAGAGATTTAGCAGGACAATTAGAACAGATGAATCAATTGGGCTCTATGGACAAGTTGTTATCTATGGTTCCTGGGATGGGTGGAGCAGCAGCTAAAATCCCAAAATCGGAACTTGAGAAACAAGAGAAGAAAATGTCACAATGGAAATCTGCTATTTCTTCCATGACAGAGTATGAAATTGAAAATCCTGAAAGCTTAGAAAAACAAACCTCAAGAATCGCTAGAATTGCCAAGGGGTCTGGAACAACCACAACTGAGATCAGAGCTTTATTGAAACAGTATAAATTATTAAAAGAAATGATGAATATGCAGAACCCCGAGAAGTTAGCTTCTGGACAAATAGACAAGAAGATGATGCAAAAGATTGCTAAGCAAATGAAAGGAAAGGTTAAGTTTTAGGAGAAATGGGCTGCCTTAAATTCTCTCGCGTATTGGCCTAAATCAACTTCACCTTCTCTTGCCTTTGGAACAGCAGCAGCGACGGTCTCAACATGATCAATACCATAGCAACCAAATGATTCATATAAGAGATAAATATCCTTTTTTCTATCTCTAAAAATCAACTTACTAAAATTTGTTGTAGGAACAAGCTCGAAGTCTTCTGTTTCGGCTAATAGAGATAAGCAACTTCTAATTTTTCTTCTAGTCCCCTTATTTCTATGTTTATATACCTGCCTGGAATGAACATGCGTTTTTAGAGACATGAATTCAATAAGAGTTAAAACCTTTTAAAGACTATTATACTAAAGTATATATGAATAAACTAATCGCACAAGGAGCAGAGGCAAAAATATTTCTAAATGAAAATATAGTCAGCAAACAAAGAATAGAAAAATCCTACAGACATCCTGCACTAGATAACCAAATAAGAAGACAAAGAACAAAAAGAGAAGCAAGAATCCTGACAAAAGCTCTTGCCTTAAAAGCAAACGTTCCAAAAGTTCTGAATACAAACAAAAAAGGAGAGTCATCAGATAAATTCAACTTAGAAATAGAATTCATAGATGGAGAAAAACTAGCAGAATTTCTAAACGACTATCCAGAAGGAAAACAAAAAGAAGTTATGAAAAAACTAGGAGAAGAAACAGCAACCCTTCATGAAAATAACATAATCCATGGAGACCTAACAACTTCAAACACAATACTAAGAAATAGCAAAGTCTACATAATCGACTTCGGACTAGGTTTCATCTCAGCAAAAATAGAAGACAAGGCTGTAGATCTCCACTTAATCAAACAAGCCCTTGAAGCAAAACACTGGAAAAACTGGGAAGATTTATTCAAAGAATTCTTAGAAGGATACAAGCACAAAGAAGCCAAAGAAATTATAGAAAGGCTAAAAGTTGTCGAGAAAAGAGGGAGATATAAGCATTAGGCAGCAACAGATATAACATCGCCCTCTTGCTCAAACCACGCCCTGGCATATCTTGCCAACTCTTGCCCATTAGCCTCAACAACATAATTTCTTTCAAAGGTAATAAAAGGATCAAAAGTATGTCTGGGTACCCTGTTAAGTCTATGAAAAATTTGGCCTAACGATAAAACATCAGACTCGTCCTCTAGAGAGAGATAACAGGGATCTACAACCTTTGCAGAAGGCCTCTCCTCTAACCACTGTCCGAAACAAGGTTCATGTGGCTCTGGAACATGTTCGTAGAAGCCCCACATCTCATCTCCCCGAATAAAACTAGGCCTCATATATCTAATATCAACATGCATGCATCTCAATGTTCCCCCCATATCTCTTTGCTTCTCTGCATTAGGATGTGCATCGCATTGATTGCTTTTTCTTGGTAGTTTGACAGAGTCATATTCTCTCACAAATAAAAACGGAAGGTTACCCTGATTTTCTCCTATCCAAAGATGTACTAAACTCTCCATCTCCCACTCTCCTCTTTCCCACATGCAAGCCATTGGGGAACCCCACCTACAGGAATCCAAAACATCTCCCAAATATTCTCCTTGCATAAAACCTGGATTAGAAAAAAGATAATCTATTTTTGGCCTAGAGGTCTTGCCTGGAATTTCTATTCTTCCCATGGCTAACTATCGGAATAGAGGTTTATAAGAATTTATATAATAATGCATTGTTGCGTTAACGGGTGCTAACTAGAATAAAAAAATTATTTTTTCTTTGGCTTGTTCCACCGAGCAGTTTTGCACTTAGGACAGATTAGGGGCCTCTCTTCTCCTCTTTTCATCCATGTGTGTCCACACTTCTCACATTTGTAAACTTCCTCATCTCCAAACACTTTTGCGATTGCCATAATTCCTAAAATTAATTAAACTATTTAAGCTTTACTATTTAGGTTAACCTAATAACCGAAAGGTTTAAATAGTAGTCTTACTTAATAAGTATACCTAATAAGTAAATAAGAAGAGGGCTTTCGCCCTCTGGATTCACCGTCGCTAAACAAATGAAATCCAATAATGTAAACGAGAACAAGTATAAAAATCTTTGCTGCCCTAAATGTAAAAGTAAGAATTTCAAAAAGAACGGCAGAAGAAAAACTGAAAATAGAGGTTTAATTCAGAGATATCAATGTAAAGATTGCAATTATCGATTTACTTATGATGACGGATTTTTTAGAATGAGAAATAATCCAAACAAGATAACTTGTGCTTTAGATTTATTTTATAAGGGAGTTTCAACAAGAAAAGTTCAAGAGCATTTCCAATCTTTTTATCCACATAATTCTCACAATACAACTGTTTATCGTTGGGTTGTAAAATATGCTAACATGATTTCGGATTTTACTGATAGACTAAAAGTTAATGGTGGGTGTGAGGTGCAAGTTGATGAAATGGAATATCATCGACGAGAAGAGCACAAGAAGAAAGGAACTTGTAAAGACTGGTTTATTGACAGCATTGATGTTAAGACGAGGTATTTAGTGAGTGCTAAATATTTCAAGGCCAGAGGGCAACAAGAAATTAAGGAAGTTATTGGAAAAGTAAAATACAAAACCGAAGGTTATGTAACTACAATTACTACTGATGGTTGGCAAGTTTACAAAGGAGTTGTTAAGAAAACTTGGGGCTGGAATTTGAAAGAGCAGAAATATAATATTATTCACAATCCTGTTATAGCTTCTAAAGGAGAGGGGTTTAATCTGTTTATTGAGAGATTGCACAATTCAATAAGGGAAAGAACAAAAACATTTAGGGGCTTTCACGGAAGTGTAGAAAGTGCTGACGCAATTATGAAGGGTTATGTAATTTTTTACAATTTCATAAGGAAACACCAGTCGATCAAATGCTGTCCTTATGAATTGGCTACTGGCTTAAAGCTCAAAGAAAATAATAAGTGGTTGGAGTTGATTAAAAGAAGTAAAACAAATTAAAGATTCATATAATAAACTAACTGGTAAGAAGATTTAAATATCTTTTATTTATATTCTTATTATGAATAATAAGAGGCAAGATGATTTAACTAAAAAAGAGAAGAGGGGAATCACAAATCTTGTAACATTATCTAGGATATTCTTTGCGCTTATATCTGTAGGATTTCTTGCTTTTGACAAGACCTATTTGGCCATTAGTTTTTTTACTATAGGATATTTAACAGATAAACTAGACGGTACGCTTGCAAGAAAGTTCAAAATTAAATCTAAAATGGGAAATTTACTTGATTCTGCTGCAGATAGAATCTTCCAAATAATAATAGTTTTAGCATTAATATTCTTGGGCAAATTGCCTCTATTTTTCACGATATTCCTTTGTTTTTTTATGTTGGGAGAAGTATTATTCGGAATAGTTATGACTAGAAAGCTTGGAAAATTTTACCTATTTGTAAATCATAGATTAAGCGCTAAAATTACTTCCTTCATGGGCTTCGTCACTTTCGGATCCATCATTTTAGATTTACCTTTTCAAATCTACTTTATATATATTTTACTTTTATCTCTTGTAGTATACGCAATAGACCATATCAGATTATTAGTAAAAAATAGGGAGAAAGAGCTCCTTAAATAAAAGATGTTTTATGAAAGTTTAATATTGCAAATTATTAGAGTATTTTGGTTGTTTCTGCCCGCAGGAGTTGCTAATATGACTATATTCTTATCAAAGAGAATTAATATCTTGGATAAGCCTATCAATACTAAATTATTTGGAGACCACAAGACGTACAAGGGTTTTGTTGTAGAGATTATTATGGCAATAATAGTTGTTTATTTCCAAGCCATCCTTTCTCAATATATGGATCAAAAATATTTGATCATTAATTACCAGTCTGTAAATTTGCTTTTAGTGGGTTTTCTTCTAGGATTTGGAGCCACTATGGGAGACTTAACAAAAAGTTTTTTTAAGAGGAAAAGAGGCATTAAGCCAGGACATCCATGGCCCCCTTTCGATGAGATTGATTTTTCAATTGGAGCAATATTGTTCCTAAGCCTGTATTTTCAAATAGATTATCAACTTATTATTTTAACAATTATTGTGTTCGGGATTGTTAGTCTCGCAGGAAGTTATATTGGCTATTTATTAAAATTAAGAGAAAAAATAGAAATTTTTTAGTTTTTGGGAAAAGCGGCATCACCCCATGATAACATCCTTATTAAATAAAATAAAGATTTATATCTTAGCACCCGTTAACGCAACAATGTTATATAATAAAATTCAAACATTAAGCAACTCTCTTCATGTACGCTCTTGTTTCTTCAACAGTCAGATAATTATCAAGCATCTTCTCCCATCTTGTTCCACGAAGAATCTCCATCGCCTCCTTCTTTACGGCTATAAGCTCATTCCCATAGCCCTTCCTAATTGCCAACCTATCAGTTTTCCGTTCATTTCTCCTCGCCCCACCTTCCTCAGATGAAAAAAAGAACTTCCAAAAATCAACACACTTCTTCCTTTGAAATATTGAAAAATGAGACAACTCATGAGCAATCATCCCCCTGGTCACATAATCTCTAAGTTTATCACATTTAGTGCTGAGTATCAACAAATTAACACGCGGCAATAGCCAAAAAACCATGGCACCAGGAATAAAAAATGGAACCTTGATAATCCATATCGCACCTTCAATTTCCGGAAAAGATTTTTCTCGAATCCCATTCACAAACTTACGGTAACGTCTCATTGATACAAATAGAATCTATATATTTTAAAGTTATTCAAACATTAATTAATGAAATTCCAAATTTTCCCCAACAAGCTTTCTGCCAAGTTTCTTTGAAATATCAGACAGCCTTCTTTGATAAAGACCATTAAGGCCCCTCGTATTTAAAGAAATCATTCCTAGCCTTCCAAAGGGAGGAGCATGCCTTAGAACAGGATGGGCTTCCGAAAGAAAATACCTGAATACTTGGACTAAGGAAACATCATTAAGCGGGAGAACAGCAGACTCCCTTAGTGGAGGATTGGCAGACTTTTCTGGAACATAATCAAGATATGCAACCGTTACGGGACGGGAGAAAGATCCGCCACCCCCAAAACTAAAACTATTCTCAACTAAATCTGAACTTACAGCCCCTTCTCCTCCCCACTCAACCTCTCCAGGCAATAAAACCACCGAAGCCCCTTGAAAATACTTTCCCGAGTGGGCATTCCTTCTTTTTGAATTAGGCCCTAAAGATTGTCTATGTCGCTCAACAAACTCATGCCTTAAAGGACTATATCTCCTTACATCAACAAAACTAATAAATGGAACTGCAGAAGGAGAATATTTATCATCAAAACAAAGCCCATCGAGATGCGCAGTGGGGATTTTCCCTAGAACACCAAGAACACAATTGCTATACTTTCCTCCCAACTTCCTACAATTATCATCCGTGCGTCCCTCGTCTTTCATTTTAAAAACACTCATAGCACCTTTTTAAGAATTTATATACTCAAAGAAACAATAGCCCCACCAGGATTCGAACCTGGGTCCCAGCCTCCAGAGGGCCGGATCCTTGACCACTAGACTATGGGACTATACTAAAACCTATTCTAACTCTGTTTTAAATCTTACTCCCCCCATATCTCGCCATGATAATCTTTATTAAGTGGAATATCACTGAAAGTTTATGAAAGAAAAATCAGCTTATGACAGAATAATGGAAACAATCCCAACAGACACAGGAGGTTTAATTAGGGTCGGAATGCTGGATTTAACAAGGGGATATGGAGCGAGAGACATAATAAATGTTTTAGGGGGCTTACCAAAATTAGGAACGGACGCTAGAGATTTAAGAAATACTGCCAATTATTGGGATGAAGCTTCTCCATTAGAATTGGAATCTGGAACTTTATTTAGGCAATTATGGTTTTATTTTACTAAAAATAGAATAAACAGAAAATTAATTCCTACGGGGACACTTATAGAAAGAGTAGAAAGAATGCCTCTTGATCACGACCAGGTTAACTGGCCTTTAGCTAAACTGGGAACCTTGGAAGGAGGAACTTCTCAATGGCAAACAGCTGCAATTTTATTAGGCAATAAAGAAAGTCTTTCAGAAGTTCCATTCTATCTGAGAAAAACATATACTATTCTCGCCGAATGGGAAGAAAAAAGAGCCCATGGAGAATCTTGGGAAGTTCCAAGAGATCCTACCCTAATCGCCCAATCAAAAGCGTATCTAACTTACTTAAGAACGGGGCAGATGAGTTTGCAACCTGAAAAACTTGGAGACTGTGATTTATATTGTTTTTTAGATTCATTTGATGCAGTTAGCAGAGAATGGGGAGAGGCAAATTGGCCCCAACTTAGAGAACATGAAAGTAATAGGTTTGAGACTACAGAAGAAATGTTAAAGCAATTAGGGGAGGGAAAAAAGATAACAAGTCTGGACCATAGAGTGGTTCAGGCAGCAGCAATGCGTATTCAATCCAACATTCTCCATGCAGGAAAAGAACCATTAACTGTAGAGCAATTGAGACAAAAGTTTAGTAATCCTGATTGCGTTGCAAAAAAATGGCCAAGATTTTGGGAAGCTATGAGTTACTTCCCTGAGGCTGCCAAGGAAACAGTCTAAGCAGGTTCTATCTTGTATTGTTACCTAAGAGGTTGGCAAAACCTCAAAAAAATTTAGTTTACCATTTTAATTAACTCCAGCCATTTATTTTCAGAGGTAAATTTTAAGTTTGATATAGCCAATTCATAAGGACATTTTTTGGTACCTCTTTAGTCAAAATGAAAGTTGATGTTGAAAGTGCTGAAAAGGGGTTG
>NZCX01000031.1 GCA_002688415.1 Candidatus Pacearchaeota archaeon | reverse complement strand
TAAACAAAACGACTCTGAATTATCTAGACATTAGAATCCTCATAAAAATGCTATCTGCGATAGCATAAATGGGGAGAGGAGGATTCGAACCCCCGTAAGCACTAAGCTATCAGGTCCTAAGCTTGGTCTTTTTGAAAACATGTCTCAAAAATCTGACCCGTTTGACCGCTCCGGCATCTCCCCATAAGAAAGATAAAATCTTCTTCCTTAAAAGATAAACCATAATACACCTTTTTATATTTTTTGTAGGTCCATTTATCTATTCTTAGTTTTATTTTGAATTGCTGGAATAGGGAGGTTAGATCTATCCATAGTTGAGAACTTGCTGTAGAGAGGCCGTACCTGCCTTTTCCGTGTCTTTTCCCGCCTAGTGTGAGCATGATTCCTAAGAGAAAGGCAGATTGGATAGATTTGTCTGATTTTTTGATAATTTCTGGGACTTTGATAATATGGGTTTTTTTGCCAGCTGGGACTTCAAAAACTTGGTTAAAGAGCAGATATATGGATTTGCTATCAATTGGCATGTGCCATGATTGTTTTTTGTTTTTTCTTTGTTTGACTGGGCTGATATTAAAGTTTCTATTAAATAGTTTTTTGCAGATTTTTTGCAGGGATTGCAGTAATTCATAATTTGTTAGTTCAATTGAGATTTGAAATTTGCTTTTTTTCAGATGACTGCTGCTGATTATTGCTGCTGTGAAAAATGAGAGTTCTTCTGTGAGGTTTAGTGGTATCCTTGTTTCTTTGGAAGGTCCGAATTTTGCTTTTGTGATAATATAATCTTGTGTTTTTTCTATGGTGTTTAATTTTTGCTGTGAGTAGAGGATTTTCTTTTTTAAATTCATAAGGAATTAAGGGAAAAGGGGTTTTTATGCTTTTCGCTGCCTGTCCTGTTTTACTTTTTGGGTTTAATTTGCCGTCGGTAATGTGTGAAAGCGTATTTTTTTGAATATTTTATAAGCTTGTTGTGAAGTTGGACGTGCCCACCCGCCCACCCTAAATTGTGTTTTTCGTTAAATGGCATTATGGGATTTGGAATGTGTTAGGGGCTATAAGGTAAGATCTTGGGGAGGTTCACTTTTTCTTTCCAGAAACAAGTTTTCTGCCTTTTTCCTGTTCTTTGATTTTGATTTTGTCTTCTAAGTCGAGGCGTTCGAGAAGTTCTTTGTATCTGTTTCTGATTGTTACTTCTGTTATTCCTGCGACATCTGCAACTTCCCGCTGTGTTTTTTTCTCGTCGTTTAGCAGGGCTGCAACATATAGTGCAGCTGCTGCAATCCCGGCTGGACCTCTTCCAGATGTTAGTTCAGAGATTTCTGCTTTTTTAAGTATTTTAAGTGCTTCGTTTTGGGCTGCAGGGGAGAGGTGAAGAGTTGAAGAAAATCTGGAAATGTAGTCTTTTGGGCTTGACGGGGTGACTTTTAAGCCGATTTTTCTAATTATAAATCTGTATGTTCTGCCGATTTCTTTTCTTTCTACTTCGCTGGCAGCTGAGATTTCGTCTAAAGTTCGGGGAATGTTGTAGGAACGGCAGGCTGCGTAAAGGCAGGCAGCTATTACTGATTCCATGCTTCGTCCTCGGACAAGTCCTCTTTGGAGAACGAAATTGTATATTCTTGCTGCTTCGTCTCTTACAACTGAAGGCAGGTCAAGAAAGGAGGCTACTCGTCGCAGTTCAGACATTGCTAGTCGGAGGTTTCTTTCAATAGAAGTGGATACACGCTCCTGCCATTTTTTTAATCTTAGGTATTTTCGTGTTTGCTGGCTTGAATCTAATTTGTAAATGTCTGAGATTTCACCGACGTTGGTTGTTAATCCTTTGTCGAATTTTTGTATGGAAATTGGTGCTCCGCCTCGGGATTTTTTTTCAGATTTGTCAAATTGTCTGAGTTCGTGGGTTGTGTCAACCATTTTCTCTTCGACAAGAAGACCGCAATCACCGCAAATTACTTCTCCACGTGATTCGTCGTAGATAAGGTTAGAACTGTTGCACTCGGGGCATTTCTGGATAAGACTCATCAAAACATTTATAAAGCTTTTGCTTTTTAAAGCTTTCGTTCTTGGGTTTTGTTCAAATCTATAATGAGTTACACTTTTAATAATGTGGTTTCGGGATATTGGATTTAACATTTCCCACTAATTTGCATTCTTCGAATGCAAAACCCACCCTATTTGTGGGGGTGTTTTCCTAAATTTGTTAAATCCAATGTCAAATGTGCCTTTCCAATAAAATTATGACATTAGAAAGGTATTTAAATAAAATTTTTGTTGGATTAAGATGAAACCAGGAAGAAAAATGAGCGGCGGGAAGTACCGAAGGTCGAATCAGGCTAAATTGCATTCTAGAAAAGGCAAGGCGAGGGTAGTTAAGCTTGGAGAGAGGAAGGTAAAGGTGGTTCGGGGGCGGGGGGGCGGTGAGAAAATTGTTTCTTTGACTGGTAATACAGCGAATATTATGGTGAAAGGGAAAGCTCAGAAAACTGCAATAAAAAATGTGCTTGAAACTCCGGCAAATCGCTTTCTTGCAAGGCAAAATGTTTTAGTTAAGGGGGCTGTGGTAGAGACAGAGGTAGGAAAGGCGCGAATTACGAACCGGCCGAGTCAGGAAGGAACAATTCAGGCAGTTCTTGTTGAGGAATAAGTTTTTTAGAGTTGAGATTTTATTGAACTTTTGTTGCGATTTTTTTATTTTTTATTTGTAGAAGCTGTTTTTTGTGGTTGTTCTACAATTTTTGTGTGGGTTTGTTGGATATCTTTGACGAGAGCGGATTTTTGATTAACTCCCACCCTCCCTCCCGAAAATGTCTTCGACATTTTAAATTATTTGTTAATCAAAAATCCGAAGTTTTGTGTTAGTCAAAGGTAGTATGATTAGGAAAATGTTTATAAATTAGTTATTCTACATTATTTCTAGGTTTATTCATATGAGTTATAAAAGGGTGGTAAAAAAGAGAGGTAAGACTTATGGTCCGTACATTTATGAGAGTTATAGAGATTCTAAAACAGGCAAAGTTAAGAAGAGATATCTTGGGAAGTTAGAAGAAAAGAAAATTTCTAAGTCATTTATTTGGCTGGTTTGTTTGGCTGGTTTGATTTTAGTTTTGGTGATTGGTTGTTCTACAGATATTTTATTGAATCAGGGTGAGTTTTCTCAGAAAGTTGTGGAGCAAACTGGAAGTGTTGCAGGAAATGTGGGAAGCTTTTTTTCTAATTCGTTTAATAGGCTGACTGCGTTGGTTGTTGTGGATGAAGTAGTGGAGGAAGAGGTTGAGGAGGAGGGCGGGGGCGGCGGGGCGGTGGTTGAAGAAGAAGTTGTTGAAGATGTTGTGGAAGAAGAGACAGCAGAAGAAGTTGTTGAGGTGTTGGGGGATGTTGTTGAGGAGATTGTTGAAGAACAAAATGAGACAGGGGAGGTGGGGGCGGTGGATGAAGCAAATGAGAGTTCTGAGGAAATTATAGGGACAAATGAGACAGAAGAAGATGTGGAATTAAATGAGACTGAGATTAATGAATCTGTTAGTGTGGATGAAATTTTGAATGAGACAGAGGTGATTGTAAATGAGACTGAAGATAATTTGAGTGAAGAAAATATAATTGAGGCAGGGAATCAGACAATAGTCGTTAATGAGAGTGTAATAAATGAAAGTGTGGTGAATGAGAGTGTAGTTGGTAATGAGACATTGAATCAGACAGTTAATGAGACAGTGGGGATTAATTTTTCTGTGGAAAATATTTCAACATTGCAGTATAAGGCAATTATTCACCGGCCGGTGAAGTGGATTAAAAAGATTAAGATTGGGGGGAGGAATTTGACTGTTGCTCTTCCTAAGGATGCTGAAAATATTTCTATTTTAACTGGGGAGGAAATTGGGGAGGCGTTGAGTGAGCTTGAGCAGTTTGAGGGAGTTGTGAATGAGACAGATAGGGAGGAGATGGCTTCTGGAGTAGGTTTGACTGGTTATGTTTCTCTGGATATTAAGGAAAGTGAGGGAATTTTGACAAGATTTTGGAATTGGTTAATTGGATTTGGTATTTCTGGAAATGTGATTTTGGAAGAGGAAATTGAAGATGAGATTGTGGAAGTGGATAATTCTACTTTGGTTGATTTGACAGAAATTGCAAATCAGACTGTTGGTGAGGAGATTGCAATTGAATATTATACAACTGCTCCGCAAGCAGATGAGGTAAATATTTCTGGGGGCAAGAAAATAGTTGTGCATGCTGATGATGTTTTGAATTATACAGATGTTTTAGCTTATACACTAGTGCCAGAGGGAGGCAGGATTTTGGTTAATGATTCTAGATTGAAGTTGTACTGGCGCGGTTCTTATGAAGATGCTTTGGAATTAGGTTATGTGGATGAGGTGGAAGAGAAGAAAGTAAATAAAACTGCAATAAATGAAACTGAGAGCACTGAAACTGAAGTAGAGGAAGATGAAAAAAAGGAGAAAAAAGTTAAAAAGAAAGAGAAAAAGGATGAGGAAGTTGATGAAGATGAACAGGAAGAAGAACAAGGGGAGAGAGAGGTTGAAGAAGTAGAAGAAGAATCTGAAGAAGAGATTGAGGAAGAGGAAGAAATTGAAGATGGAGGACAAGAGGAGGAAGAAGAACAAGAAGAAGTAGAAGAGGCAGATGAGGGGGTTGAGGAGGAAGAACAGGAGGAAGAAGAAATTGAAGATGAAGTAGAAGAAGAACAAGAAGAGGAAGAAGAGGAGAGTGTGGAAGCGCCGGTGACTGGGGGGGTGGTGGCGGGTGTGGGTGGGGTTGAAGAAATGATGAATGAGAGTGAGGAGTTAAATGTGTCTGAAGAAGCTGATGTTGTTGAAGAGTTGAAGATTGCTATTGATTATGCTGTTTATGATTTTGATGGAGATGGTTATGTGGATTATGTTGAGTGGGTTGTGCCTCATTTATCTGAGCAGACGTATGAGTTGATTATTGAGATAACAAAGGCAGATCATTTGGATGAGAATAGAACTTTTGTTTCTGATATTTATGAGGAGGTTAGGGCGCGGGATGGGAATTGGAGTGAGGTGATTCCTGAAGAGCATTATGTTAGGGTTACATTTGAGAAGGTATTGGATAAGACAAAAGATATTACAATTTATGCGCGGGCTGTGGAGGATTGTGATTCTGGAAATACTTCGGTCATAGTTATTAATGGTGTAGAAGTGCCTTGCGATATTTATCAAAAGAAAAAGAGAATTGATGAGATAAGGGGGTTGATGAATGGATAAAAAAGAATTTGAATTTATCTTACAAAAAGGTGAAGGACTAAAGATTGAGTTTAAAGAGAATCTTAGTGGATTGGATAAAGAAATTGTTGCGATGGCGAATTTTGAGGGGGGAAGGATATTTTTAGGAGTTAATGATAAAGGAGAAGCAAAGGGAATTAAGATAACTAATAAATTGAAATCTCAGGTGCAAGACATTGCTAATAATTGTGACCCACCAATTGAAATTGATTTAAGGGAATTTGAGAATATTTTAATTATTGGAGTAAAAGAAGGAAAGGATAGACCATACAAATGCAAGGAAGGATTTTTTATGAGAATTGGGCCGAATTCTCAAAAGATAAGCAGAGATCAAATTCTTGGCTTAGCAGTCGATGAAGGAAAGATAAAATTTGATAGTATGGTTAATAATAAGTTTGATTTTAGAGAAGATTTTGATGAAGATAGATTAGATGATTATCTGAATAAAGCAGGTTTATCAAAGTCAATTTCAGATAAATTAATATTAAAAGAGTTAGGGGTGATGGATGAAAAGTTAAATAATGCAGGAGTTTTATTTTTCTCTAAAGAACTTCAAAGGTTTATTCCTCAATCTGTTTTTACATGTGTGTTGTTTAGAAATAAAGAAGGTAGCGAGGTTATAGATAGGAAAGAGATAATTGGAAGTTTAATTGAAATTGTGGAGGAAGTCATGAAATTTGTTAAATTTTATGTTAAAGTTGCTTATAAATTTACTGGAAAACCTAAGAGGGAGAATATATATGAATATCCTTTGGAAGCAATTAGGGAAGCTGTAATTAATTCTGTGATGCATAAAGATTATTTTGAGACGGGGCATAATAATATTCTTAAAATTTTTCCAGGTAAAATACAAATAGAGAATATATGGAGAAAACCCAAGAATTTTAAATTAGGAGAAACTGTTTTTAGAAGAAATCCAATTATTGCGAATTTATTTGCTGGTATTCATTTTGGAGAGAGATTAGGTTCTGGTTTTGCAAGGATGAGATACTATTGTGAAGAAGAAAGTGCTCCAGTTCCTGAGATTAAGTTTACAGATGTTCATTTTTATGTTTTGTTTAAACAGAATCCGGAGTATTTGAAATTGGCTTCTGAAAAAACTGACAAGAATATAGCTAGTGAGTGGTTAACGCAGGTTAACGCAAGGTTAACGCAAGAATTATCTGAGCAAGAAAGGGAAATACTTATTTTTATTTTTCAAAATGAAAAAATAAATTCCTTAGAATGCCAGAAGTTATTACATGTGAGCAGGGTGATGGCAAATCGATATTTTAATAGACTGATTAAGAGGAAACTGATAGAAAGAAAAGGTGCTGGAAAGTATGTTTATTATGTTTTGAATGAAGCGCAAGTGAAGCGTTAAAAAAGAAAATGAAAAAAAGAGAAAAAGTAAACAAAAGGGGCAAGAAAAATAATTTGATAGTTGGAAGTATTTTGTTATCAATTTTTGTTTTTGTTAGTATAATTTTAGTTCAAGCTGACCAGCAGCAATCTCTTGAAGATGAATTAGCTAATTTAACTCAATCTTTAATAGAGCAGGGCTATTCTTGGCTTGTTAATTATTCAGCTGAACTTCCAGCTGTTGAGTCAGCAAGCATCGAAGTTTATACGCAGGATGGCAGTGAGGTGGTGGCGACATTTAAAACTGTGAGTGAGGATAAAAAGTATCAAGTCTTTTTAACTGGCTTGGGTGAGGGGGAGAGTTATGATGTTTTTGATTTGAAGGTTCTTAATGCAGGAGTTGAATTTGATTATATTGTGGATCCTTCTACTGTGGTGTTTTATGATTCTTTTACAGATTCTATAATTAATTTGACTGAACATAGCCCAGATGTAGGAACTGAGTGGATAATAAATGAGACTAGGGGGACAGCTGATGTGAATATATCAATTAATACTGCTGGTGGTTCTAATCAATTTGCAAGGATATTTCCTAATGATAAAAGTGCAGGGCAGACCGTAATTTCATATCCTGCTCCGACATTTAATGATTATAATGTTACTACAGGTATAAGGGCATTGGATGTAACTGATGATACAGCTACTTTGTTTGCTAGATTTATAGATATGGATAATAATTATGCATTTAGATTTTCAGGCAGTGGTGGATTTAATATTCTTTATAAAAGGGTTTCAAGTTCGTGTACTGTTCTTAATACTAGTTGTGGTGTTCCGTTAGTGACAGATAATATTACATTGGGAGTTATTGGAGATCAGGTAAGTGTTTTTTATGAGGGAGAGTTGAAGTGTCTTGCAATAGATTCTGATTTGGGTTCTGCTGGATTTGCCGGGTTTGCAATAGGGGCAACACCTTGTTATACAACAGATGACGCTGATTCGCAGCAGCTTGATAATTTTAGTGTTTTTGAGCAGCCTCCCCCACCTATTATGACAATTGATTCGCCTGCAAATGCGTCTTATACATCGCTGACAAATTATTCAATTAATTCTACAGGTGGTGTAGTGGGAGTGGCAGAGTGCTGGGTGACAATAGATACGGGGGCGACAAATAATTCGTTGTTAAATACAACTCATGCTGATATTTGGAATTATACAGGGAGCAGTCCGGCTGAT
>NZCX01000030.1 GCA_002688415.1 Candidatus Pacearchaeota archaeon | reverse complement strand
TAAAGCCATCAACATTATGCCTTCCTTTATTTTTTAGTGTTATGTTTAAACGCCCCGCAGCACATTCTGCCTCAGATATTATAACGCTAACTCCCTCTGGGCAGCTAAGTTCATTTTCTCCCGTATCTGCAACATAATGCCTTAGCCATTGGAAAACCAAAACTGATAATGCTATCGTCATTCCAATTAATAGAGCATAGCCTACGATAACGCTAATTCCTCTTTTGTCTTTTTTATGCAAATCCAATAAACGCCTCATTTTCCTCTATTTTTTCTATCGCGAAATAAACCTGTTTTGATTGGTAAAGTTCTGCGATGTAATCTTCTCCATTTAGTTCTATTGTAACATTACTCCCACTAATAAGTCTTTTTGTTAGTATTCCATTTGTATAGCTTGCTATTGTTACGTTCGCGGAAGTGCCATAGATGAATGTTAGATTTACTCCTGGATAACTTCTTTGCAAGTAATCTGCTGTTAAGTTTATGAAAGAAGTAAGGTTGTCTCCACTAGTCTTTATATCATATTCAACTACTCTTACCATTTCGCTTTTGACATTCTTTGCGATGAAATCAAAATTATAATTTGCTGAGCTGTTCACAACAAAGTTCTTCATTACTCCAATTCCAAGAATTATTAAGATAAACAACAATGCCCCCATTAAGAATATCTGCCCTGATTTACGTCTACACCTCATAGGAATATTATGCTTTTGTTTGTTTTAAATGTTTTCATAAATCTTAAAAACCCCTTCTTCCTCTATTTGACATGGAAGGTGTGTTGATGTCTGGTGTTTCTAGCTTACTTTCTGCGCTAGGTTCATCTTCTAGTTCTATGAAGACGTTGGCTATTTTTACATTAGTAATTGTTGCTTATTCTGTGTTTATCTTTTACTTCTATAGATTCCTTGCTAGAAAAAATATTATTAATCTTGATCTGAGTAAATACAATAAATATCAGTTTGGTGGAATTTACAGATTCTTTGCCATAATTTTCTTTATTATTGAATATATTATCATCCTTCCATTTATTACATTCTTTTGGTTTGGTGTTTTAGCTATATTGATTTTGCTTCTTGCAGAGTTAGAACTGGAATTAATTCTTATAGTTTCGGCCGTCTTAATTGGTGCCATTAGGATAACGTCCTTTATTTCTGAAGATTTGTCAAGAGACTTGGCGAAGATGATTCCACTTGCTTTTTTGGCTCTTGCTCTGACTAGCTCTACTTTTTTGGACATTAACGTTGTTGTTGATAAATTTTATCAGGTTCCGCTTTTGCTGTCTGATGCCATGAGTTTTCTTTTATTCATTGTAATCGTTGAAATTGTTATGCGAGTCCTTGACTTTATCGCAAATATTTTTAGGAAAGACGGGACTGAAGAGATCAAGAAAGAAATGGAGAATTGAGTTTAGATACTAAGACTTTTAAACCGTTTAAGTTTAATCAATTTATGACAAAGCAAGAAATAGATATTGAAAAACTAGATACCATAAACGTTGGTATAGTTGGGCATATCGATCATGGGAAAACTACGTTACTTGAAAAATTAAGTGGGAAATGGACAGACACGCACTCTGAAGAAATGAAGAGGGGAATTACAATAAAATTGGGCTACTCAGATGCTCTTATAAAAAAAGATGGTGACAAATATACTGTTGACAAAAAATCTAAAGAGAAACCACTCCGTTATGTAACTTTTGTTGACGCTCCTGGTCATGAAATGCTGATGGCAACTATGCTTTCGGGGTCTTCTATTATGGATGCTGCGATTCTTGTTGTTTCTGCTCAAGAAGGAATAAAGCCTCAGACAGCTGAACACCTGATAGCATTGAAAGCTAAGGGAATTTCTAAAGTAATTATTGTTCAGAATAAAATCGATTTAGTTTCCAAAGAACAGGCTATGAAGAATTATGATGACATAAAAGAATTTGCCAAGGGAACTGCCTGTGAGGGTGCTGCGATCATTCCTGTTTCTGCTCAGCAAGGTGTTAATATTCATTATATTCTCGAAGAGCTTATGGGATTAGAATCTAGGCCAAAAAATGAGAAAGATAAGGCTGTTTTCTTCATAGCAAGAAGTTTTGACATCAATAAGCCCGGATCAGAGATAAAGAATCTTCATGGGGTTGTTCTTGGAGGGGCGTTGAAGAAAGGGGTTTTGAAAGTTGGAGATGAGATTGAAGTTAAGCCTGGTTATTCATATAAGAAACAGAACCAAACTCAGTATAGAACATTAAGTACAAAAATAGTTTCAATGCAGAAAGGGCCATACAAAGTTGATAAGGCAACATCTGGTGGAAGTCTTGCTATTGAAACTGAATTAGATCCGTCTCTTGGGAAATCTGATTCTCTTAGTGGTGGAATTGCCGGGTTGAAAGATAGTCTTCCTGAGATTACAGAGAATATTAAAGTTAAATATTCGCTTTTTGACAAGGTTCTTGGGGATGAAGAACATGAGGATATTGGGATCCCTAAGCCGAATGAACTACTTATGTTGAGTGTTAATACTTCAATTACAGTTGGTCAAGTTAAGAAAGTTGATAAGGAAAATGTTGAAATGGGTTTGAAGATCCCTGTTGTTCCGCTAGAAGGAGAGTCAATTGGAATTGCTAGAAACTTTAATGGGCATTGGAGATTGATTGGTGTTGGTGAGATAGTTTAGACACTCTACTATATAAATTCTTAAAAACCTACCTTGCATAGATTTTTTATGAAAAGATTGTCAGGCATCTTGGCCACAGGGTTGATTGTTGGCAGCATTGCAATTGCTGGAAATAATTTAGATGAGGAAAGATTTATTCATAAGAAAAACGGTTCAATTATTTATCCAGACATTGGGATGGTAGAATTATCCAGACTAGATGATGGAAAAAGAATAGAGATAAGAACTCTGAAAGATTTGTATGTAAAGTTCATGACTAAAAATGGCTTTAGTTATGAAGAGGGATTGGGGTGGACCCGGGGTGGACATATCTCGCTTGGAAATGACTTTCATTCAAAGCTTGGCGCTTATTGGAGTAAAATTCGTGATACCGTTGGGCCTTATGCTGTTCCTTTAGAAAAAATTTCTGGGGAAGAAAAAGACTTAAGTGATATTTAATAAGAACTTCGATATTACAATTCTTTCTGGTCATCCAATTTTCCGCTTCTTTGTAATTCTTTATCTACCTCTTCTATGCCTTCGATAGCCTCGTCCGTAGGAACTCTAATTAGATCACTAACTTTGTCTCCATCCTTTAGGTTGATTACCCTTACCCCTTGCGTTGCTCTTCCCATAACTCTTATCCTAGTTAGTGGCGTCCTTATAACAATACCCTTCTTCGTTGTGATAATTACTGTATCCTGATCTACTACAGAAGTGCTGTTTATGATTTTCCCTGTTTTATCTGTAACCTTCATATTGATTACCCCCTTACCTGCTCTTCCGGTTAATCTATAATCATCAATCGCCGACCTTTTTCCATAGCCTTTTTCTGTAATTGTTAAGATAGAATACTCCTTCTTATCTTTTGGGATCACACTAAGGCTCACGACACTGTCTTTATCGCTCATCTTAATTCCGGTAACGCCGTAACTGGCTCTTCCCATTGCTCGAACTTCGCTTGATTTAAACCTTATCGCTTGTCCTTGTTTCGTTACTAGTAGAACTTGGTCACTTTCCTTCATCCTCTTTACATCGATTAGAGAATCATTTGTCTCAAGAACTTTGATTGCCTTTATCCCTCCTTTTCTAGGATTTGAAAATTGACTAAGCTCTATCTTTTTTATGACACCCTTCTTGGTTGCCATCATTAAATAATCTTCGAACTTCTTTACTGCTATTACGGAGGTCACTTTTTCGTCCTTTATATCTAATAGGTTTACAATTGCCTTCCCTTTTGCTGTTTTTCCATTTTCTGGAACTTGGTATGCCTTTAGCCAGTGAACTTTTCCTTTGTCCGTGAAGAATAGTAGGTAATCATGGGTTGAACAAGTTAGAAGCTCCTTAACAAAATCTTCATCTGCTAAGTTGTTCCCGATTACTCCTTTGCCGCCTCTCTTTTGCTCTTTGTATTGTTCAACATCTATCCTTTTGATGTAATCTTTTTCAGTTATCGTAACTACAACGTCTTTTTTCTTCACAAGATCTTTTTCATCGAAATCTTCAACGCCAAGGCCACCATATCTTGTTCTTCTTCTGTCTCCATACTTTTCCTTTATTTCTTCTAGATCTTTCTTTATGATTTTTAAAATCTCTTTTTCATTTCCAAGAATCTTTTGTAGCCTTTCTATTAATGTTCTAAGATCTTTTTCTTCATTCTTTAGCTTATCCAGCTCCAAAGAAGTAAGTTGACTTAACTTCATGTCAAGAATTGCTTCACCTTGTTTTTGACTTAGCTTGAATTTGTCCATTAATCCCTTTAGTGCTTCGGCCTTTGCTTTTGATGCCCTGATCAATTTTATTACTTGGTCTATGGATTTTTGGGCTATAAGAAGACCTTCAACGATATGCAATCTTTTTTCTGCTTTATCTAAATCAAATTCTTTCTCTTTTCTAATAACACCCCTTCGGTGGTCCACATAAACTTTAATGAATTCTTTTAGGTTCATCACTTTGGGCTTTTGCCCTACTAATGCCAACATATTTGCATTGAAGCTTGTTCTGAGGTTTGTATATTTGTATAATCTGTTTATTGTAAACTGCGGGTCTGTGTCTTTTCTCATTTCTATGACAACTCTGACTTTCCCCTTACTAGATTCATCTCTGATATCGCTAACATCTGGAAGTTTTTTATCTCTAACCAAATCTGCAATTTGTTCTACAAGATTTGCTTTGTTTACTTGGTATGGAATTTCACTAATTATAATTTTTAACTTACTTGCTTTTCTTTTTGGCTCTTCGATATCTACTTTGCCGTCTAGAATAAGTCTACCCTTACCTTCTTCGTACATTTGCTTGAATTGTCCCGAAACTGTTCCTCCTGTTGGGAAATCTGGAGCCTTGATTATTTTAGTTAATTCTTTTATCTCACACTCTGGATTGTCGACGTAATATAACACTGTGTCACAAACATTATTCATATTGTGTGGTGGAATGTTTGTTGCCATACCAACCGCGATACCCGATGAACCGTTCAATAATAAGTTTGGAATTTTTCCCGGCATTAAAACTGGCTCTTCTTCTTCATTTGAATAGTTTGGTCTCATTTCAACCGTTCTTTTTTCTATTGAATCCAATAATTCTGCTGCAATTTTCTGCATTTTTGCTTCGGTATACCTGTCTGCAGCAGCCCCATCTCCATCCATTGAACCAAAATTCCCTTGTCCTAAAACTAGTGGATATCTTAACGACCACGGTTGTGCCATTCTAACCATTGCATCATAAATAGCGACATTGCCGTGAGGGTGATACTTACCCATTGTGTCACCAACAATCCTTGCCGATTTCTTTGTTTGCTTATTGTGAGCCACCCCCATTTTGTGCATTGCCCATAGGATTCTTCTGTGTACTGGCTTCAGACCATCTTCTGCATTTGGAAGGGCTCTTCCGACGATAACACTCATTGCATAATTCAAATAGGCTTCCCTCATTTCTGGCGAGATCTCTGCATCGATTAACTCTTTAGCTTGAACATTAGATTTTAACTCCTTTCTTTTTTTGTCAAACTCTGCTGCTTCAACTTCTGCTTCGTCCATATCTTCAATTTCGCTGACTCCTTCTGCCTCTGCCACATCTCCTTCTAATGAAGCTTGTTTTTCTGATTTTTCTTTTTCAAGCTCTTCTAATAACTTTCTTGTATCTTCTGGCATTTCTTCGCTCATTTCTTTTTACCTCGCTTTTTAGATTTCTTCTTAACTGGAACAATTACAACTGGGAAGTCTGGTGCATGCTCTCCACATTTTAGACATTCCATTCTTGGGATTAATCCGAATAGACTTTGTAGCTTGAATACAAATTTCACATTTGTACTTTTACATTCTGGACAAAATCTTACTCTTACAGCTTTATGTTTGTGGTCACATTTACATGTTTTACATTTTGTTTCTCCACATAATTCGCAAGTAACCATTATTCTAGAATCTCCTTCTTTATTTCATGAAGCTCTTGTGGCGTTCTGTCTTTTCCGCCTATAAATTTGTATCCTGGGAAATCTTCGTCTTTCTCTTTTTTATACGGGTATAGTTTTATATGTAAATGGTTGACTTCTAGACCTTCAATGATTGTTAGAACTCTTTCTGCATTTAATTTCTTCTGTAAAAGTTTAGCAACTTCTTTTGCTGCAAGCATTGCTTCAGAGATATCTTCTTCTCTGTTTTCATATATGTTGCTTTCTAAGTGTTCTTTTGGAACAACTAGAGCTTGTCCCTTAACGGCCTGGTTTACATCTAGAAATGCGACATATTTTTCATTTTCCCAAATTCTTGCGTGATCAACTTCTCCATTCGCAATTTTACAAAAAATACATTCTTCCATCTTAGTTGTTCCTCCCCACTGGTGCTTGATTGATTACATAGGGTGAATGGATCATAATACCCTTAGTGTCATCTCCGCTTTTCAAGCGATAAGTAGTATCCTCCGTTTCAACAAAAAACTCGAGTAGTTCTGCCAACTGTCCAGAGGCCATCCTTACACTTTCTGGAGTTGGTAAGCCACCTGTCATTACAAATCAACCTCCGCCTTCTCCGCATTTTCTTCGATGAATTGTCTTCTCGGAGCAACTGCGTCTCCCATTAGTAAGCTGAAAGTTTCGTCTGCCTCAACACCGTCTTCAATTTCTATTTGCTTTAATCTTCTAGTCTTTGGATTCATAGTTGTATTCCATAACTGTTCATCATTCATTTCACCAAGACCCTTGAATCTTCCAACTTCTATGTTCTCTCCTAATTCTTTTTTCTTTTGTTTCAATTCTTCGTTATTATACATGTAATGAATTTTTCCATTTTTCTTAACGCTATAGAACGGTGCTACTGCTACAAAAATATGTCCTGCCTCTACTAATTGGGGCATATATCTGAAGAAGAATGTCAATAGAAGTGTCTTTATGTGCGCACCATCAACATCTGCGTCTGTCATGATTATAATCTTGTTATAACGAAGCTTTGAAATGTCAAAATGTTCTCCTACTCCGCACCCTATTGCAGTTACCAAGTTAGAAATCATCTCGCTACCCAGTGCTCTTGATGGACTAGACTTTTCAACATTAAGTATTTTACCTCTCAATGGAAGAATCGCCTGAGTTTCTCTATCTCTTCCACTTTTTGCGGTTCCGCCAGCTGAATCTCCCTCTACAACATACAATTCTGTGTTCTCTGTTTTCTTGCTTGAACAATCTGCTAACTTTCCTGGCAAACCTCCACCCGTTAATGCATTTTTTCTACGAACAAGGTCTTTTGCTTTCTTTGCTGCTTCCCTTGCTTTTAGTGCTGCTAAAGTTTTATTGATAATTGATTTTGCTACGCTAGGATTTTCTTCAAAGAATTCTGATAATGCAGAGCTAGCCATTGAATCTATTAGTCCCTTAACCTCTCCGTTTCCTAATTTTGTTTTTGTTTGACCTTCGAACTGTGGCTCTGCAAGCTTTAATGATATGATTGCTGTTATTCCCTCCCTTGCGTCATCTCCACTTAGCTTTTGTCCTTTCTTTAGGCTTCCTTTCTTTGTCCCATAATCGTTTATGACTCTTGTTAATGCGCTTTTTAGTCCAACAACATGTGTTCCTCCCTCTATTGTATTGATAGTGTTAACGAAACCTTGAATGTTTTCATTATATGAATCTGTATATTGTATTGCTATTTCTGCTATTGTTGAACCCTCTTGTTTCTTGAAGTAAATTACTTTTTGATGTATTGGTTTTCTTGTTTTGTTCAACCACTTTACAAATTCCTGAAGTCCTCCTTCGTAGCAGAATTCTTCTTTCTTTACGTTTTCTCCCCTATGGTCTTCTAATACTATTTTCATTCCAGCGTTTAGGAAGCACATTTCCCTAAATCTTGTTGACATTGTTTTGTAATCGAAGTCTGTTGTTGAGAATATTTCATCGTCTGGATAGAATGTAACTTTCGTTCCATTTTCTTTTCCTTTGTATTTTCCTATCTTTTCAACCTTTGATGATGGAATCCCGATCTTGTAAGTTTGCTTGTAAATGGTTCCATCTTTTCTTACTTCAACTTCCATGTGTTTTGATAAGGCTGCTACTACCGAAATTCCTACTCCATGTAAACCACCAGAAACCGCATAGGCTTTTCCATCAAATTTTCCTCCTGCATGAAGTTTTGTCACAATTATTTCCATTGCAGGGACTTTGTAAACCGGGTGTGGATCCACAGGCATTCCCCTACCGTTATCTTCAACTGACATAGAACCATCTTTGTTGATAATAACCTTGATTAAAGTACAAACTCCTATCATATGTTCGTCTACAGAATTATCTACAACTTCCCATATCATATGGTGTAAACCTACCTTGTTTGTCGACCCTATGTACATCGCAGGACGTTTCCTCACCGCAGTAAGCCCCTCGAGAACCTTGATGTTTTTTGCGCTATATCCTTCTTCTTTATTAGACATTTTTTGTTACTCCAATTTTATAATTCATGAAAGGGGGTATAAAAGGTTTTACTATATTAACAAGCTTTTCTGTGTCTGATTTACTAAACCTTAAGTAGTGATACTTATTGTCTCTAAAACCAATAGTTGGATTTAATCCAAACTTCTTGAGGAAAAATCTTTGGATTAATTGATGCTCTTCAAATGAGAAAGAATTTGTACAAAGGATAATATATTTCCCACTTTTGCAGTAACTACCGTCATCACAAATCCAGAATGCCAAACTTCTTGAAGTGAGTTGATTTAGAATTTCTTGTGTGATTACCTTCTTTCCTTCTGAATAGAATAGATTCCTATAATAATTAAAAACTGAATGGGTCTTAGTGGCAAAATCCAGAGTATGTAAGATCCCATTTTTTTTTAGTCGTTTATATTCCCTAAACTCTGACAGATTGAAACTCTCAAGGATTTCTTTCTTGATCTTACAGTACTCCTTTTGCTTTATCGAATGAGAAAAGCGCAAACAAGAATTTCTTTCTCTCTTCCTGATGCTCGCATCTCCCATTAGAGTACCCAATATAACCTCGTGTTCCTTTCTGGTTAACAGATTGAATGGATTTTCTTCAAGATTTTTATTCCACAGTCTTACTTTTTTTATTAATTCTCTTGCTGAAATGCTCCCGAGATCATGGATTTTTGCAAATTTCCTCACATCTCTATCTGTTCTTAATGAAGCCAGAATTCCAGCTTTACTTTTTGATATGTCAGGCAACAAGGACAATATTCTTCCTTCATATACAGCAGATTTAAGGATTCTAGGCTTTATCTTTAACTCTTTTGAAAGAATCAACACATCTCCCTGTCTCTTTACCTTTTTGGATAGTTCTATAATGTCAAATTCGTCACGCACGGCCCCAAGGCTCTTTAGAGCCTTGATATTTTTCACAGAATCTTCTTTATCCATATTGTTTAGACCTCTTTTATACCTTAAAAAAACCTTCATGCTTTATAAACATTTCTATGGTATTTTTGAAGTTTGTCGACGAGAAAACTGAAAATATGGAATTATTTCTTCTTTTTCTTAGCATGCATTGCTTTTACCTGATCGCTCTTTCTGATCCACTTAACTTTCTTATTATTTCTTCCCATTTCACTGTTTTTTCTACATTTGCTAGAACAATAAAACTTTGCTTCGCCCGCTTTTAGGATAACTGTTGTTCCTCTTGGGAATTCATATTGCTTTCGGCAGAAGCTACATAGTGGCATGTTGAGACAATCCTCCTGCTATTGATAATATTCCTGTTTCTCGATCATAGTGCTCAACTACCGGAACCGCTGCTCCCTCGTGTCCCGCAAGCGCCTTGAAAATTGTCCCAAATGAAGCAGCACCCCCGTGAGAGACGCCGGGTATTACGTAATGTGCGGCAAATTTTGCAGCATGATATGCCCTGGTAATTTCTTCTTTTGAGAATGTCATTTTAACTCTTTGTCCTCCTATGGACTCTTAAAACGTAACCACCATCTTCACTTTCCCTTCTGCCATTCTTATTAACTTCACAAGAATATTGTTTTGTGGACTCCAGATCTTTCTCATAGGATCGTGCAATTGCTATGGCCTCTACTTTCATAGCCACTTCGTTGGAGCTTCCAGCGACTTCTACCCCGTCCTCTCGTAACTCGTCTTTTACGGTGAATAATTCTTCAACAAGTCCTAATAGTGTTGCTTTGTCTAAATGTCTTTCCATCTTAGCTTTGTGACCCCCGTCTTACTCTTTTGCCAACTCTTCGTGCTTCAATTTCTGTTTCTCTTAACATTAGAATATCTCTCTTTGCGATTGGTCCCCTGACATTTCTTCTTATTGATTTTCCTTTGTTTTTCCCTTGTAGAATTCTTGCTTTAACTTGTGTGATTTCTCCTCTTGTTCCGCCTCTTCCTAATGCGGCTTCAACAATGGCTGGAACTGCACCTTCTTCTGTAAGTTTCTCACTACCTTTTGATGCTCCTTTCGATTTCTCTTGCTTTTTCTTTTGTTCTTGCTTAGCCATTCTTTAATCCGTTAATTTGATTGTTTATTTGAGAGAATCAAGTTTTGCTTCGCCAACTTCTATGATAGCGATTGCAGCAGTAGGTCTATTTATTTGTGCTGAGATACCCAACTTTTCTCTTGAATCTGCTTCAAAGAATTGGATTTTCTTCTCTTCACAAAGGATTGGTAAATGTTGTGTTAATTCTTTTGGATCAACATCGCTAGCAACAACGATAGCTTTTGCGATTCCTCGCTCAACTGCTTTTGTTACTTCATTTACGCCTCTCTCGACCTTTCCTGTCTTACTTGCTTTCTCTACAATTTCGTAAATATCTGCCATTTTTTGTATTTTTTGTTTAGTTATCTAGAAGCGTTCCCGCCTCATAACCAAGGGTTAATCATTGGTATAATTAATTTGAAATTTAGGTTTATAAACCTTGCCCATACTCTTAACGGACTAAACTTATCCAGGCATATATTAAGCCACTTAGGATTAATAACGCTAATGCCGATATCCCCGTGGCTTTCCAAGAAAATCTTTTATTAATCTTTTTTGTAATAAAATATATTGCGAATGGTATCAGTGGGAACCCAATGAGGGCTATCCATGTTATTGGCTTAAGCGTGGAGCACATTAACTCCTGAGAGAAATCATGAAGGTGTGGGTCAAATGCACAATAGAATGCAGAGACAAAGGTCATGTAAGTTAGAACTGCTAATGCTAGAAATAATACAACAATCTTACTGATCTCTGTAAGAATTGATTTTGTTTTCACTATAATTTATATGGTTAACTTATTTAAAAAACTATCTTTTGCATCTTCTCTTACAGAATCCTCATTCCCCTTCGTGAAACTCCGCAAGATCTTTCCACTTAGCATTTCTTTCTTCAGTACTTAGTCTTCTATCTCCTGTAAATGTCTGAACAGTTATTCCATCCGAGATTCCTCGCTCAACAGGGTCGTAATGGAATGCGTATTTTCCTTCTCCGCCGCTAAAATGTGTTACAAAATCTAAGACCTCGTCATACATACACTCTCCCCCACAAGTCCAAACAGAATCAATTCCTTTCTCGCGTAAAAGCTCTGCAAGTTTTCTCTCACTTTCGCCCCAAGTTATTTCCTGTGGATCTGTGCTCCCAAATTCTTGAATTTCTTTTAATTTTCCACCCTCAACTATCAAAGGAACAAGGCATGGCCTATCTCTACTATAAACATCATAATGCTCAAAAACAAAAACTTCTCCTTCCATCGACATATATAAGTTCAGCTGACTTTCTTTTTAAGAATTTATATTCTGCAACACCTATCTTACCAACATCCTTAAAAACCTTCCAAATCCTTTATTCTTATGGCAGAAAAAAATGAGATTCCGAAAGAACAAGAAGTTCCTTTCTTACAGGGTTCACTTACGACTTTGATCAAAGAAAGAGAAGGTCTTATGCAAATGCTTCAGGTTGTTGAAGGCAGTATCCAAGCGCATGCAAATAGGCTTAAGGAACTTGGCGTTGATTTGACTCAGAAGAAAGAATAGGTAAAACATTGTATATTCTAGTATAATAATTCTTAAAAGCTGGAAATCATTCAAAGATAAATGGGACATACTCCTCAAGAGCGATTTAGGATGCAGGTTCAACATATGTTTGATAAAAGGATTGATGAAGGTCTTGAGGAATTAGATCGTGAGCTTACATTAGAAACAAGAAATATTCTTCACTGGAAAACTAAGCCACGCATTGCATTAGCCTACCTCCACGAAGAACACTTCTTCAAAGGAGGCAGATTTTATAGACATATGGAAGGATTTGACTATTCTCATGCTGTAGGCGACTTCATTGGTCAACTTCGGAATGGTCGTGACCGGGAAGACACATTTAAGAATGCAATTTCGAAATTACCAAGACAATCCGGCCTAGCAAAAAGAAAATCCTCTCAGTTCACCCACGGCGTAGAAACCCTTATCCCGATGGAGAGGGATCATAGAAACTCCATCTATAATCGTGCTCTTCCAGTTATCTCTCTTGTGACAATAGGGGCCAATGAGAATTATCCTCATAATATAAAGGGTAATTCTAAAAGAGCCGTAAGGGATGTTGCATATATTGGGGCAGAAGTTGTACGTGCAGGAGTTTGTATGGGTGTGCTTCCATTTTGGGCTTCATCAGACATTGTATTCGGAAAGGATGGGGCATCTAAAAAAGAAACGCGAATGGAGCCTTCTGGATTTTTGAGTAGCTTAAACAGATATCGCGGTTTTAATAAAGCATAACCTTATAAATATCTAAGTTAAAAGTATAATATGATAGACTTTGCTGAATTCAAAAAGTTCTTTATATATAATATGATTTTGGCTTTAGTTGTTTCTGCAGTTGTTGCTGTTGTTTCTGTTTTGGTTGGAGACTTTACAGAGACCGCCGCTAGGGTTTTATGGACACTCTTTATTGTTATTCTTCATTCCCTTGTCGCTCTCTGTTTTATATGGGACGACGAAAGGAAAGGAACTTTTGACAGGCTGTCTTTCTTCATTAATGTTGTATTTATTCTGATTGTGGTAAGTTTCTTTACCTCTATCTTTGGCATCTGGGATATTTTCTCTAGTGAAACTGTTTGGGAGACATATAGGACTTTCTTTGTTTTTGGATTTGCTGCCCTTCATGCTGATATTTTGTCAAAGGCTCTTAACAAGGAGAACTATATTGATGGTGTTGTTTTTGCTAATTATCTTTTCATGTTAATAGTTGTTGTTATGTTGATGCCTATAATCTATATGGAAAATGCTTTTACCCAACTTGGAGCCTTCTTCTTTAGACTTTTAGGGGCCATGGCAATCATTGATGGAACATTAAGCATGCTGACAATTATATTCTATAAACTTTATATGCACAAGAACCCTAGGGTTGAAGATCCTCTTGAAAGTGGATGGTCTGATGGGAAGCCCGCCAAAACTAGAAGGCAGGGTATGAGCATATGGGTTTGGCTTTTGATTATCTGGCTATTCTTTCAGATTGTCCTTCCGTTCTTTCTTTTAGGAACCAGGTTATTTTCTTTAGGGCTTTAGAAATAGATCTGAACTTCTGCTTGTTTTGAGTAAATTCCAGCCCTAATTATCGGGTAAATCAGATTTAATGTTTCTTTGTACATTTCTCTATCTACTGCTTTCATTTCACTAAATGTAGCCTTTGACTTGATCGGGGTAAATCCCTCCGAGATATTTCTTGCACCTGTTTCTGCTAAAAATCCTACTGCGACTACACGGTGGTTTAATGCTCCCCCTCCAGTCCACCTTTTAGCTTTTTCACCTAATCTTCTTAGGGTATCACAGACAATGTCTTTTTCAAGAAGACTTTCAACTTGGCTTCTTGTTAGAGGTTTTTTCATAAAAATAAATACCGTCTCTCTTGTTAATCAGTATGTTTGGCATGGTCTATAATTATTCTTAGTCTAGCTTTTTCGTCTTGAATGCCATAGATGCCCGCAAGGTTTTCAGCATCTTCTCTAATTGTACTTGTTCGTGAGCCCGAATTTCTTATCAAATTATATGCCTCTTCAATAAATGTATTGACTAACTCTTCTCCATTTCCAGATCTCTCACTTTTGGTGAATGTAACAACTTTTGCTACCAACCTCTCAGATTCCAAAATGTCTCGCCCCAAATCCTTAAATCCTTCGACAGGGACCCTTACCCTTAGAAGACATCCCTTGCTCCAAATTCCTGCAAATAAATGCCACTCTCCTGCGTCCCTTATTATTTCATCTCTAACATACATACATGGATAGAAATTCTCATGCTCTTTGTTAGGGTTTCTTATCCTATAGTCATCTTTTCCATGGATTAAATCTGTCATTCATGTTGAAATGGCTTAACCTTTAAAAATAAATGTGTTCTCTGGTGTATAGTTTTATCTTCTAAAGCTTCCAGAACTTGATCTTGGTCTTCCGCCGTTGTTTCTTCTAGGGCCGCCTCTTGAGCCACCAGAACTTGATCGTCCTCTTGAAAATCCACCTGATCGACCACCACGTGAACCGCCTCTTGAATCTCCGTCTCTACTAGCATTCATTCTTCCTCGTCTTCCAGGACCTGAGTCTCTTCCACCTGAACTTCTCCTTGGTCCAGAGCTTGATCTACCACGACTAAAACTACCACCTCTTGAGCCACCAGAACTTGATCGTCCTCTGCTAAAACTTCCACCACGGCTTCCTTCTCTTCCACGGCCTCTGCCTCTTGAGCTGTTTCCGCCTCTTCCATCACGTCCATTTCCTCTTCTGATCATTTCTACTCTGATTGGTACGAATTCTGGGAGATCTAATCTTTCAATCTTTAGGTTCTCATTTCTTTGAACTCTTCTAAAATTATCATAATCTCTATCTGAAAGTAAACTTATTGCTATACCGTCATCTCCAGCTCTTGCTGTTCTTCCAATTCTATGAACGTAATCTTCACTTACAGAAGGTAGGTCGTAATTGTAAACATGACTTATTCCTTTTATGTCCAAACCTCTTGCTGCAACATCTGTACAAACTAAAACGTCAACTTTTTCTCCATGAAAATCTCCTAAAACTCTTGTTCTTTGGTTTTGGCTTAAACCACCATGGATTGCTCTTGCTTGAATTCCACATTTTCTTAAGTTTTTTTCAACAAAATCAACGATCATTCTTGTGTTACAGAAAACCATCACTAGTTTTTGACTTTCATTTCTTAGTAAGTGAACTAGTAAAGAGAATTTTTGTCTGTTATCTACATCGTGGTAGATTTGTTTTAGTTTTGATGCGTCAATATAACTTTTTACTGCGATTGTTTTTGGGTTTTTTGTGTATTTGTCAATTAGGTGTCCGATTTCTCTTGTTATTGTTGCGGAGAATAGTAAAGTTTGTCTTTTGTCTGGACAATTTTTGATTATCTTTTCTACGTCATGATGGAAACCCATATCGAACATTCTATCTGCTTCGTCTAAAACTATGAATTCTATTTCTCTAAGGTTTAATGTCCCTCTGTTTAGGTGGTCTAATATTCTTCCAGGTGTTCCAACAACAACATCACATTTTTCAAGAGATTTTATTTGAGGGTTTATTGAAACTCCGCCGTATACTTTTGTAACTCTTAATTTGTGTTCTTTTGAGAAGTCTTTGAATGCATCTGCTACTTGTTCGGCTAGTTCTCTTGTTGGTGTTAGAATTAATGCTTTTGGGAAGTTTCCTGGTTTTAGGTTTTGGATTATTGGAGCTGAGAATGCTAAAGTTTTTCCTGAACCTGTTGCCGATCCTCCTACAATATCTTCTCCTGCTAAGGCTAGAGGGATTGCTTTCTCTTGTATTTCGGTAGGATCTGTGATTCCTTTTGCTTTGATAGCATCAAGGAGTCCTTGATTCAGTCCTAGTTCTTTGAACTTTTCCATTGTGAATATTTGTGTGTACCGACGGTTTCATATCTCAATGAGATTTCTTACTCAGTTTTCAGTGAGTCCGTTTACGGTACCTCTTAGTTCGTATTATTACCTCGTCAGGTTTGTAATATCAAGAATTAAATTTCTTGAGTCATGAGCCCCTAAAGGTTCAAAACCCAAGGACTCTCCAACATAACAATCTGTTATTATTATGAAACTAGTGCGAAATTTGAGTATAAAAAGCTATGGGTTTGTGAATTTTAAATTTGTCGACGGTCTTTATAAAGGGTTTGTTTATTGCGTAAAACATAAATACCTTGTTTTCCTGATGAAATTATGTATTGGTACTATGTTTTTGCTGTCTTTTTTGTGCTAGGTATTTTTGGAGATTTGAGCTTAGCATTTCTTGAGAGATTTAGGAGTAAAATACAGAAAAAAGAAATCGGGTTAAAAATTAAACATACAAGATTGCATCATAGTTGCGTTGGTCTTGGTTGTTTTGTTGTAAGTATTTTTATATTTTCATTAGGATTAGTTTCTTTTGGATTAGGATTAGTTGTTAGCCATACCATCAGAGAAAAAAGGTTTTTGTTTGTGGAGACAAAAGAAAAGATTTGGTTTTAGACCTTCAAGCTAATTATCTTGCTAATGTTTTCTTGCATTGAAACCCCATACAAGTTACTAGCCTCAGAAATCAAAGTATCTTCCCAATCATAATAATTCGTTAACTAATCCTTCTAGCCGCCAGGCATAATATGTCTCCATAAGAATCTTCATTAACCAACACAGCAGTAAAGCCATAATCTTTCACCGAATCTCTCTCAACAAAATCAAAATTCTCTAAATTTAAGTCCGTTTCAGATCTACGAATCACATCAAAAACTTCAAAGATTTCCATTTCATCTAAACACGTTTGCCCTTCGACAAAATTCTGTATTTTCCCCAAGATTTCTGTTACATTTTCTTGTCTGTTATGCGGTCCGATTTCAAGGCTGATTCCTATTTCAACAAAATCTATCAAAGCTCGTTTTTTGGCAAAGGAGGGAGGCATAATCACCAACCTCTTTAGACCAAGTTTTTTTGCAAATTCAATCTTTTCCCTATTTGGAGAAGTAATAATTCCGAACAAAGGACATTTATTGGAAGAAGAATGGATATCTATAACATATTTTCTATCTTTTAGCTTTTTTAATAACTGATAGGCTGCTCTCTCTTCGTAATTTCCATCTTTCTTTCCTGGAAAAACTCTATTAAGGTCCGCTTCAATAAATCTTTTATTCTCTTCGAAAGCCTTTTTATTTCCTAAAAAAGATGGAATGGAAGGCAGGCTTTTAGCAACTTCTAGCCCACACTTCTCATTTCCATGCAAACAATAAACAATATTTGGTTCTTCCATTTTACTTTATGCTACAATTCCGTTAAAGACCCTGATATCTCCGATTGCCAAAAGCGCATCACCTTTGTCAAGATCTACTCCTAATTCAGAGAACAAAGGATCTATTTCTTTATGCTCTGGCCTTTCTCCATAAAAGAGCCCACCATAGTAACCTTTGATAACTCCAAGTGGGTCTGTTTCACAACCAAAATAGTCTACGAGATCTTCTCTAACTTTTTCAAATATCCCTCGAAGATTTTCCCTTGCGCCAACGGTTATAGAACAAAGATTTTCTAATGCTCTGAACATTCGTGGGTTCTGAGTTCTAAGACAAACAAAACCCTCTGAACCTGTAAGGGCCGCATTGGTTATTTTTGAAAAAAGTCCCTTCCTCTGAAGTTCGGGAGCAAAAACCACTCCGTCAACCACAAGATATCTTAATCCATTCTCTAAAACTCTTGTCGTATAACTCCCCATGCCTTTTATAATTCCTTGACTTTGGAATAAAAGAAGCTTCTCTGGGGTTGTAATGTGCTCATAAATATCCTCTGCTTCTAATTGGCGGCCAAACCCTTCGCAAATTGTAGAAGAAACCTGATCTAACGCTGAAGGGTTTGTATCAAAAAATTCTTTTGAATTCTTAACTTCCAGTATCCCCCCACCGACAAGTTTTCCCTAAATTATAGGATTGATTTTCCATCATATTTTCCTCCCGCTTTCGCTTAAATTTAGTTTTCCAAAGAAAAGAACTCTCAAAAAAGTCAATCTTTGGATTACATAATAAAGCACAGGCTAAGAAAGAGTCTGAAAACCTATTGCCAGAGACATTTACCTGTCATAAAAAGAATAATTGAAACATGCTTAAAAATCTTTTGGTTCTGTAAAATTCATACCTTCAAACACTCTATTCTCATTATCTTCTCTTCTGAGATTTCCATAGTTTGTAGAACTTTCCTCTTTTTTCTATTAATTCCTTATAGCTTCCTTCCTCGACAATTTTTCCCCCTTCAATAAAAAGAATTCTGTCCATGGATTCCAGGGTTGTTAATCTATGTGCGGCCAGGATTAATGTCTTGTTTTTGAGTTTTTTATCAATGGCATCCAATATTCTACGTTCATTGGCGTAGTCCAGGTTCGAAGTTGATTCATCTAAGATAATTATATCACTATCTTTGTATATTGCCCTTGCTATTCCAATTCTTTGTTTCTCCCCACCGGATAAGCGTATACCTTTCTCCCCTACAAAAGTAAGGTCTTTATTTTTTAGTTTTGGAATAAATTTTGAGACTTGGCTTATCTCCAATGCTTTTTTGTATTTTTCTAAGTTAAATCTCCCACTCTTGGAGAGAGTTATATTCTCTCTAAGGCTCAAGTTGAATAATTCGGTTTCTTGTGGAACCACAGAGATCTTCTTTAGGAGAGAGTCTCTACTTATGTCTTCAATATTTTTCTTATCGAATAGAATCTCGCCTTCTTTTACTAGATGTAGTTTTAATAAAAGTTTAAATAAAGTGGATTTCCCGCTTCCGCTCATCCCAACTATTCCAATTTTTTCACCCTTTGCTATACCCAAATTGAATCCCTGCAGGATTTTATCTTCCCTGTATCTGAACCCGAGGTTGTTAATCTTGATAGTTCTCCATTCTCTTAGCGGGCCTGTGTCATCTTCATTTATATCTGGAATCATTCTAAATATTTTCATCATTCTAAATACTCCATATTTGATCTCAATTAGCCTATCTGCTTCTTCAGAGATTAGATTTAATGCCTTGGTAAGTCGCCTAACGTAATCAATGTAGATAACAATCATTCCAACAGTTAAAATTCCAGCTAAAATGTCCTTCCCAACTAGAAATATGAATAGGCCAAAGAATAAACTTGCGACGAGTTGTATAGATAGCCACTTGAAAGTTATGGCCCTTCTTTGAAGATATTTCATTCTTAGCACATCATTTTCTTTCTCCATAATATGCTTACTTGAACTTTTTTCCATACCCAAAGCCTTAATCGTACTAATGTTTGATGAGAATTCATATGCTTTCCCCGAAGAGGATTCCCTCGCTATTCTCAATCTTTTTGTACTTTCACTTAGTTTTTTATTTAAATTAAGTTCTAAAAATAGGTAAACAACCATATAGATTAATGCGATCGCTGCATATTTTAGATCAATAAATGCAAATACTCCGATAATACCTAAAATTTGAATAGTTATATGAATTGCTCGTCTTCTCCAGAGTCCAAGAAGTCCTCCAAGTTTGTTTACTCCATTTTCAATTTTTTCCATTTTTGCCCCCGTGCTTTCGCCTTCGTGCCATATTAAGTCTCCCTGGAGCAACTTCCTGAATGCTTCAACTTTTGCGTTTTTCTGTATGTCTGCAGAAATTAAATACATGCTGTGTTTTCCATACTGCTGAAGGAATGCCCCTCCAACGCTAATGCCCACTATAATTGCCAGGTAGTTATAGAATAGACTATAACCTCCGTTTCCACTAACAAATAGATCAACTATTTTTGCAATGTATACTGTACCAACTAATCCTGCAGAGGCCCCGAATGCCAGGATTATTGTTAAAAAAAGAAATCTGCCTTTACGAAATTTTAAGAAATGCCATATGTCTTTTATGAACTGAAAATTAGAATAATCTGGAATATTCCTTGTCATAATTAAAAAAACCCAAAATACTTTAAAAATCTATCCCTCCGTCGATAAACGCACCAAAGCTTTATATACTCTCGATGATTATTACCCTTAAGATAAGGGAATTCTCGTGATTTTTTTGTGATTCTCATAGAGGTAATAGATAAAGCGTCTACACCTTCAAGCTAATAATCTTGGAAATATTCTCTTGCATTGAAACCCCATACAGATTACTAGCCTCAGAAATCAAAGTATCGTTGTGTGTAACTATTATGTATTGTCCTGTCTTCATGTATTTCTTAATCAAGGCAGCCAACAATTCAGAATTGTGTTTGTCCAGAGCAGCGTCGATTTCATCGAAGATATAGAAACAATAAGGTTTGTATTCTTGGATAGCGAAGATCAGAGATAGTGCAACCATTGTCTTTTCTCCTCCGCTTAAACTTGTGATGTCGAAATACTTTCCTCTATTAACTCTAACCAAAATATTCAACCCTCCTTCAAAAGGATTTTTTTTATCTTCAAGTTCTAAACTAATTTGTCCTTTTCTAGATAATTGTGAAAAGTTACGAGTGAAATATGTATTTACAGCTTCTAAAGTCGTCATAAAAGCTTTCTTTTTCTTCTTATCAATTTCTGCAATGATCTTCTCAATCTTCTCTTTCTCGCCTTCAATAACTTCAACTTTTTCTTTGATCAATCGAACTTGTTCCTGAACTTTGTCAAAAACCTCAACTGCTCTCATATTAACACTTCCTAATCTCGACTTCCTAAACTCTGCTTTTTGTAATCTTTCTTTAACCTCCGATTCATTCAGCTTGTAAACTTCAACATCAGAATAAACTCTCATTTCAGCTTCAATAGATTCTATATGTGCGTTTAACTGCGCCTTCTTTATCTTATTCTCATTTATTTTCTCTTCATAGCTCCTTAAGTTGTGCTCAAAACCAATGACGTCTGTCTCTAAAGCTTTCTGTTTATCCCCTAACTCTGTTTTTTCATCAAAGAATTTCTCAAACTTCTCATATAATTCAGCTTCTTTTTTCTCTTTTCTCTCAAGTGTTCCTTTCTTTTCTTCTATTAAGACAACAACCTTCTTCAATTCAATTTGAGATTCTTCACTATCTCTAACTAAGGATTTCTTTTCAATGTTCAAACGATTAATCTCTTTTTGCTTTAAGCCAATTTCAGAATCTATATCAAGATCCTTAAAGGAAAGTTCTTGTATTCTTACTCTTACTTCATCATATTCTTCTTCAATTCCTTTCAGGCCTTCAAATTCTTGGTTCAATTTGGAAAGTTTAGCGTTTATACTTGTAAGGTTTTCTCTTGATACTGCCTGCTCTTCACTTATTTTCTTAATCTGGATCTTCTTTTCTTCAGCATTCTTAACTTTCATAGAATCAATTTCAACTTCAGATAAGGTTTCATTCAATTGGAAAAGCTCTTGTGTGATGTTTTCAATTCTTGCATTCGTTTTGTTCTTAATAGATTCGTTTTCTTCTTTTTCTTTCTTAGCTTTCTTTATCTTCCCACCCGAATCGCCTTGAATAGTTTGTTTATAATCTTCTCCAACAACTTGTTTACAAGTAGGGCAATTCTTTAAATCTAAAATAGATCCAACCAAAGACTCTTCTCGCTTGATTTCATCTTCAAGAACAGCATTTCTTCGCTCTTTTTCTAAGGAGACTCTTTCTAAATGTTCCATTTCTCTTCTTAATTTTCCAACTTGCTCTTTTGTTTCAGCCTTTAGCCTCTGAGCTGCATCAAGAGATTTGGCGAATTTGATTTCATTAAAGAGAGTTTCTACATTTCTTTCAATAAGAGCTATTTCTTTCTTGCTTTCAATTAAGAATTTGTTTGCTTGTTCTCTAACGCTTTCTAATTGTGCTATTTCTGATTTTATTAAGTAGAATTTTCTTTTTCTTTCTTCTAACTTATCGAACTTTTCTTGTAAATCTTTTTGAGTCTTTTGGGTTTCTTTTATCTCGGGTGTTTTTGTTTGAATTTTACTTATTTCTTCTTCTAGTTCTCCTTGTTTTTTACCCAACTCAAGATTTTTGTGTTTGTTTTGATCTACTCTTCGTTCAAAGTTTTCTTTTCTAACCTCTAAGCCTGCTAATTCTGCTCTTAATTCACTGATTTCGTTATGTAGGTCCTCTTTTTCGTTGCTCGTTGAGTCCTGGATTTTCTTATTTATACTATTGATTTTCGCCTCTAGTTCTTCTACTCCTATTTTCTTCTTAGATATTTCATCTTTTAGCTTGTTAACTTCTACGTTGGCCTCTTCTATTAGTTTGTCTATTCCCCATAAGTCTTTCTCTTTATCGGCTTTTCCTAAGGCTAAGATTGTTTTCCTAGATCTCTTTATTGTTTCATCTAGTTTTTGGAATAATAATGCTTCCTGTTTTTCTTTTTCTAGGTTTTTCATGTAAGAATTCCTTTCTCTTAGAACAGCTGCCACTTCCTTTAGTTTTTCATCTGTTTTTTCTAGCTCTCTTAGTGCTTTGTGTTTTCTGGTTTCATAAATTGAGATCCCTGCTACATCTTCTAGAACTCTTCTTCTTTCCTCCGCTGTTGCTTTAACTAAGGATTGGATCTCTCCCTGTAGAACAATGTTAAAACCATGGGGATCTATTCCCGCTTGAGCTAAAAGCTCTAATAATTCTTGCCTTGTTTTGGTTTCATTGTTGATTTTGTATACTGAAGAACCGTTTTTCCTTACAATTCTTTTTATTGATACCTCTGGCGTGTCCAATGTGAATGATTTTCCTTTGTTGTCAAAGATTAATTCTACAGAGGCTTCTTGGGCTCCTTTGTAGGTTTTGTTTCCAGAGAAAAGTAGGTTTGCTGCCTTTGCCGCTCTGATTGATTTAATGCTTATTCTTCCTAAAACGAAGCAAAGAGCGTCGGTAATGTTAGATTTTCCCGATCCGTTTGGCCCAACAATTACGTTCATAGAATCTTCAAATGGGATCTCTGTTTTTCTTGCAAAAGACTTGAAGCCGTGCATCACCAACTTTTTGATATGGGTACTCATTGGATTTTAGAAGGGAAGAAGGGTTTTTAAGAATTTGTTTGTCATTCTCTTCCGAAATTTTTCAATCCGGGTATTCCATTAACAGGATCTTCTAAAAAAGTGTTAATTAAATGGCAATATCTGTTGAAGGCCCCTATAACTCCTATATAATTTCTAACATGAACCATCCCATGCAACAATCTTGGGACTTGGGCAGAAGGGAGAAGTATTCCTTTTTCATTTGGACGAATGCCTTTGAGATGGAGCGATCCGTTCTTGTTCTCAACTCCAACATTAAATTCCAATCCTCTATCGAAATCTTGGGCTGAGTGCGAGTAGAACACCGGCCTCATGCTCATATCTTTAGGGATACTCGCCTTTTTCAATAATCTCCTAAAACTTTTACTTTTGGAGAGATAACTCTTTAAGTCTACACCCTCATCAAGACAATATCTTAAAATCCCTGAAAGAATTGTTAAATCAGAAACATCAGAATAATAATTTCCCCTTGTGCCTTCTTCATTTCTTTGATTAATTCCTAGATCCAAATTATTAGCTTCCCACATTCTCACCCTATTCTCCTGCTTATTTGATTTGAAGCTCCACTTATATTCTCTCATTATAAATATTGTAATAGTTTCTTTATATTTATTATCGTGGTGGGATATGGGTGTTTGGGGTTTGTTTGGTATATAGTTGAGAATAATAATGTTTTTATAGCCTGTACAACTTTTTATTTTATGGAAAAAGTACCCTCTTGTGACTACCTAATGCTTATTCCTTCAGATAGGGATAGGGAAGAAGTTTTGCAAGCGGTTAGAGACATCGACTGTGGGTTTTTTGAAACAGGGAATAGGCTTGTGGTGGATTCTTGTGGGGCGCAAAGATCGTATGAGCCACATTGTACTAAAAAAGGCTGTCCTTGTGTTGCTATGGAATCCGTGGTCATTTCTCAACAAGAACATGGATTTGGGAACTTTTATCAACTATTAGCACACACCTTAGAGAACTCTGGGGAAATTGAAGAATGCCCCGATCGAGAGACTTCTACAATTGGAAGAAATGGAGGGGAAATTTTGGCTGAATTCATGATAAGGAGAGTGATTAAAAGGGACAACCCCGATATGGCCAGAATCGCAGATGAAGTTAATGCTGACTATGATGCTGCTTAATTACAATAGATAAAGCTCTTGTTGTTTTTCTTTTTCTGCTATCTTCTTGTATGTGCTCCAGGTCTTTCTGATTAGCTCATCAAACTTTGGATTGTTCCAGTTTTCTTGTAAGAATTCTTTTGTTTTTGGGTCACTTGGGTATCCGCTGCCGAAGTTCACGCCAAGTTCTTTCTTCAGTTTTTTTATGTTTTCTTCTCTGTTCTCTTTCGCGATTATAGATGCAGCGGAAACAACTGGCCAGTTTAGGTCTGCTTTATGTTCTGAGAAAAGTTCTACTTGGTCTTTTTTAACGATAGTCTGCATTAGGTATTCTCCCCAGGCTTTTGCATTTATGCTTGGAGCATCAACAATAACTTTTACCTTTTCATCAATATCTTTCATGAGATAGTTAATAATTAGACCTGCCTTTACTGCCTCTAGATTGTTTAAATTTGGAAAATCATCGATCTCTTTTGGGTCTGCGTTTTCTATCTTGTATTTGTACTTGAATTTTACTTGCTCGCCAATTTGCTTTCTTATATAGGGGGTTAGAAGCTTTGAGTCTTTAGCACCCATCTCCCTTATGGTCTCCTGTTCAGCTTCTCCTTTGATAAGTACTCCTGCCAAGGTCATTGGCCCAAGGACGGGGCCACGACCGCTGTCGTCCACTCCAATCATCCAATTACAGTTATTTTTTTCTTTGCTTGCGTCTTTATCCATTTTTTATCTTCTCTCCTCCTAACTAATTCTAATTTTTCTAGCTCTTTAAGTCTTCTGTTAGAGGACTGCCAATCAACTTTAAACTTTTTTGAAAACTCAAATGTTAATCTTGGAGACTTAGAAAATTCAAGATATTTCTTCTTTATCTTAGAAATGATTAACTCATTTTCGTCTTTTGTCCAATAACTTACGCTACCAATCTGAAAATTGGAAATTCTTCCCTGTTTTTTCAAAAGAATTACAACATCTTGAAGCCTAGCAAAAGATCTCTTGTAAATTTTTGCTAATTCTCTTGTGGTTTTTGGTGAATTTAGATTCTTATAAACTTCTTCTATAAGATAATTCGGAGAGTAATGTTCTTCCTTGAATGAGCTATATAATCTCCAAAATCTCTCTTTTTTGTCTGGATGTAGGTCTGCAATTTTCAATTTAGCAAAGATGTCCCAGTTTTTCTTATTCCAAATCAGGTAATATCTTTTAGGAGCATAAAAAGAGTATTTTGTAATTCCTATTTGGTTTAGAAGATCTTCAATATACTTTTTCCTAATTCCCTGTGCAATTCTTAAAACTCGATTATTATGTGCTCCTGAATGTATATTCCCTTCACCTGCGAAGAATCCTCTTAAAACATAGGGTGAAAAATCCTTATTAGCAAGGGTATCTCTTACGATTTTCTTCCATTCCTTAACAATCTCAACAGAGGCCAACCTAAGTATAAAATATGGTTTTGTGGCTCTCTTGTGTAAATAATACCTTTTCCTAATTCCTTTAATCGGAATCTGCACTTTTGAGCCATTAGGAGTATAGGTATAAATTCTAAACCTGAAATTTTCTATATTAAAGATCTTCTTGATAGTCTTAAAGAAGTGGTCTATAAGTGGCCAACAATTGTTAGTGAACGTAATTTCCATACGAGTTTTATTATCTCCCTCTGCCAACCACAGACCAACACACTCCGCTACTCGTCGGTCCAATAACTCTACCCCCATAGACATTTCAATAGAGACAACTATTTAAACCTTGCCGAACTTACTCAGACATGACAAAAATAAACAACAAGCAAGCGAAGGTATTCTTGAATTCTATTTCAAAGAAAGACAAGGTTGCCATTATTCATGACACCGATCTTGATGGCTATACTGCTGCAATTCTTCTATATAATTTTTGTAAAAAGAATGGCGTAAGACCTAAGACATTTGGATTCGTGAGGGGAATTTCTTCCTTCAGGAAATTTGGACTGGAAAGATTTGATAAAATCCTGATTGTTGATCTTGGTTCAAATGTTTTTGTTAAAGAGTCTTGGGTCTTTAAGGGTAAAAAGGTTTTTTATACAGACCACCACCCCTCTGATGACAACTTTCCTAGAAATGTTCTTGAATTAAAAACAAAATCAGAGATCTCTTCAGCTGAAACTGTGTTTAAGCTTATTGGGGGAACAGAGTTATTAAAGGCTATGGCTCTTTCGGCAGATGTTGGATCTCAAAAGCCAGAGAATAGAAAGCAGATTCTGAAATATGCAAGGTCAAATGGGTTGTCATTGGACGAATTCTTTAGAAGAGTCAATTATAGGATTGTAAGAACTGGAATCTACTTCCACAAAAACCCTAGAAAAGTCTTTAATATCCTAAAAAAGATAAGAACCCTTAAAGATCTTGCAAGACTTGATAAGTATGATAAAAAAGTAGGAAGTGAGATAGAAAGAAATCTGAGGGGGTTTAAGAAAAAGAAAGAAATGGTAGGGAAAGTTACCTATTATCCGTTTTATCCAAGGTACCCAATAAAGTCTGCTGTGATAACAGAGCTAAGTTTCAAAAGTCCAAAGAAAACTTTTGTTTTCGCCTGCCCAAAGTCAAAAGACATAATTTCCTTATCTGCAAGAAACCAGACGGGGAAGGTAAAGATGAATGATCTTTTAAAAGAATGTACTAAAAACCTTAAAAAATCTTCAGCCGGTGGTCACGATAAGGCGTCTGGGGCAACCATACAAAAAAAAGACCTTAAAAAGTTCAAGCAAAATCTCAGAGAGTATTCCAAAAAACTTAAAAGCTAATTTTCTCTAAAGGCTTTATGGAGTGGTTGTATTTTGTTGCTTTCTTGTGTGCAGTTTATTTCTTTGTTATAAGTGTCCTTATTCACTTTGTAAAGAGGGGATATAAATTTGAAAGGGATGCATTGAGCGATGCTGCTCTCGGAAAGAAGAGCTTTTTGATGACCTCTGCATTTATCATTGCGGGAGTTAGCGAATTGATTATGGCCTACAAGTTCTGGTTGTCTGGCTACAACATTCCTTCTTTTTTCATCCTACTAACTGGACTTGGGGTTATTCTTGTTGGAATTGTAAGGCTTAGGGGTCCTCCAATGCAAATAATGCTCCATGACTTTGGTGCTATATTGGTATTTTTAGCATTTCCTATTGGTCTTATCTCGTACTCCATAATAACAAGAGGAAACTATTTCCATCTTGTAATTGGAACCTTGAACCTTCTGCTTTTTCCTGTTATATGTTGGACTCAAAAAATATATCGGGATGGGAAGTTTAAAAAATTTGGATTGATAGAAAAATTAGATGTGTTTTTGATTAATATATGGATTGTAGTTGCACCGTGGATGAAATTTTAAGAGCTATCTAAACAAATCATTCTCCTTGAAAATATCCTTCTCATCACATATATATTTTTAAACAGAGGGCACTCTTAAATTGTATGATAATTGAAAGGAGGTTATTAATATAAAGAGGATGCCACTTGATTTTGCAAAAGAAGCAATAGAAACTGCGGACGCTAATAGCATAAACTTTAGTGAATTGAAAGCCGGAAAGGCTAACATTAAAGTTTTTGGTTGCGGTGGATGTGGTTGTAACATGGCAACATGGCTTTTCAACAAAGGGATTAATGGTGCAACTGTTTATGGTGTAAATACCGACGCATTGCATTTATCTATCACTAAGACCGACGAGAAGATCCTTATCGGTAAGGAACTTACAAAAGGTTTAGGTGCTGGAGGAGCCCCACGAAAAGGTAAAGAAGCCGCAAAAGAGTCCTTAACTGACCTGAAAAAAGCTGTAGCGAATTCGGATATGGTTTTTGTTCTGGCTGGTGGAGGAGGAGGAACCGGAACTGGTTGCGCACCTGTTATAGCTCAATTAGCTAAAGAAACAGGCGCGGTAGTAATTGCGGTATACACAATGCCTTTCGAGGCTGAAAAAGCTAGAATTGACCGTGCAGAATTTGGACTTCAAGAATTAAGAGAAGCTGTTGATACAGTAATTGTTCTGGACAATAATCGATTAGTTGATATTGCAGGACAGTTACCTATGGAACAAGCTTTCGCAGTTGCAAATGAATTAGTTTCCACTATGATTAAAGGTATTGTTGAGACAATCACATTACCTTCTTTAATCAACTTAGATTATGCTGATGTTTCTTCCATTATGAAAGGAGGAGATGTTGCTGTGATCGGTATTGGTGAAGACAATTCAAACGCAAAGGTAGACGCTGCTGTTCAGCAGGCCCTAACACACCCACTATTGGATGTGGATTATAAGGGAGCTACAGGAGCACTGATCCACGTAACTTGCGGACCAGACTTAAAACTTGAAGAATTCGATACAATTGGACGTCTTGTAACTGAGAATTTGAGCCCAGAAGCTCAAGTTATGATCGGTGCGAGAGTTAACAAGGAATTCCAAGGAAGAGTAAGAGTCATTACAATTATGACTGGTGTTAAGTCACCATACATTCTAGGAAGGAATAAGGGTTCAATGTTTGAAGAAGACAACCAAGTTAGTGTAAACGATTTAGGTTTAGATGATCTAAGTTAAACACGCCGGCCAAAGAGCCATATTTTATTTTGGGATTTTATCCCTTTTTTATTTTTTTAGAAATTATCTTTGTTTTACAATTGGCTCAGCTGTCATTTCGTATTCTCCCCATGCGTCAAAGTAAACTGTGTTCTCAAGGTCTTGAGGAGGAGAAATCCTTGATTTTTTAGCCCTTGATTCCTTTCCCACTGGGAAGACAGCTTCAACTGTAATTTCATCTGGTATTCCCAATGCGTCTTTTACAATATTATCAGAGAAATGCCCGATCCATCCTGATGCCAATCCTCTTTCGTTAAGAGCCAGAAGGAAGTTCTCAATTGCTGCCCCTGTCTGCTGCGCAACCCATCTTTCTCCTCTTTCTTTGTATCGCCTTACTAACTCTGAGGGATTTGAAGTAACCACAACGACATAGCTTGCTTCTTCTATAAATGATTGTTGTGCTGCTCCTGCAATTCTTTCAATTAATTTTTTATCACTAACAAGAATAAACTTGTTTACAAAAATATTATCTGCAGCAGGTGCAAACCTAGCGTAATCAATTGCCTGTAGGATCTTTCTCCAATCTGCTTTCTTGGGAGAAAAATATCTCACACTCTTTCTTGTTTTAATCGCCTTGCTCAAATCCATATTTAATTAGAGAGAAAGATGTTTATAAATATTGGCAAAAGAGTTTTATATAGGGGTTTGCTTTTTTAAGCATGGGAAAGAGTGTGAAGATTTCTAAAAAAAGGATTGCTCTGTATGTTTTTTATGCGTTCCTGATCATTTGGCTTATTGTGGGATTCTATGCAAAATTTAAGGTCCTCCCTGAGGGGATCAGCATTGAAGGTTCTGTTTACAATGTTTCAGATGATGATATTGAGTTCCTTTATGACTTAAATTACGTTAGAGATAATGAATCTGTAATTGAACAAGAGATCTTTGACGAGGTTTTTAGGGTTATTGACATGGCGGAGGATTTTATTGTAATCGATATGTTCTTGTTCAATACAGATTACTCCGAGAAGGTTCGCTATAAGAATTTAACAACAGATATGAAGAATCTCTTGATTGAAAAGAAGATTGATAATCCCGCAATTGAGATTGTTTTTATTACAGATCCCATAAATAATTTCTATGGATCCTATACTTCAGATGAACTCATTGAATTGAGAGAGAATAATATTTCCGTGGTTGTTACTGAGTTGAATGCCCTTAGGGATGTCAACTTAATCTATTCTGGGTTTTGGAGAGCTTATTTACAATGGTTTGGGACTGGTGGTGATGGTTGGATATCACATCCTCTTGGTAATATTGGGCAAAAGGTTACCCTAAGGAGTTTTCTTAAACTAATGAATACAAAGGCAAACCATAGAAAAGTTATTGTTGCAGACCAGGGGGATAGAATTGTTAGTATTGTAACTTCCGCCAATCCTCATGAAGCAAGCTCTAAACATTCAAATGTTGGTGTTAAGGTCTATGGTTCTCTCGGTGAGGATGTTTTGATGGCAGAATCTGCTGTTGAGCGTTTCTCTAGTGATTATGGGACCGTTGATAATATACTCGGGGATTTAGATGCTGACGTAACAACCGGGAACATACAGGTCCAACTATTAACGGAAGAGAAGATTAGGGATAGTCTTTTGGAAGAGATCGGAGATAGCGCTGAGGGCGATAAGATTGAGATGATTATGTTTTATCTCTCTGACAGGAAAATTGTAAATGCTCTATTGGAGGCAAGTGAGAGGGGTGTTGAGATAGAGCTTATTCTTGATCCCAATAAGGACGCATTTGCAAGAGAGAAATCTGGAATTCCGAATAGGCAGGTTGCTTGGGAGCTTGTGAAGAAATCTGATGGTAAAATTAACGTAAGATGGTATGACACAAATGGGGAACAGCAGCATAGCAAGATAGTTGTAATAAGAAAAGCTGATGGTAGCGTAATTATCCTTCTTGGTTCTGCCAACTTGACAAAGAGAAACATCGGAAACTTCAATTTGGAGATGAATGTTAAAATTATATCTCCCGAAGGAACAAAGATTGAGACAGATGTAGGTTATTTGTTTGATAGACTTTGGAATAATGAGAATGGCCATTTTACAACAGAATTCGAAACATACAAGGACACTTCTTTAAGAAAATATTGGCAATACCGAATTCAAGAAGCAACGGGCTTTAGTAGCTTCTAGTACGCAAAACTTTATAAATAAGCTAGACCCTTTATAGTTATGAACATGAAGACTGTTGTAGCTATTTTTGGAGCTGTATTTGTTGCCGCATTACTATATTTGATAGCAACAGGATTTGTTGCTAATTTAACTGGTAATGTCATAGGTGAAGGCATTCTTTCAAAAGATTATCAAGAAGAGTTTAGTGGAGATGTTTCTGAATCTGAGATTTTTGACCTTGGTAAACTTGTTAGCGTTGATGAGATCGAAGTTTCATGGACTGACGATAGAAACACTTGCTGGGGACAAGTAAAAGTTAGTAAGGATGGAGAAACTTGGTTTGTTAAAGAATCATGGAAAGATGTTCCTTCTCCTGCGGTTTTTACACTTAAGGCACTTGGAGAGATAAGATATATCATGTTTGAAGAATCTAGCTGTTCATCATATACAATTTCTTCTATGAATGTTGTTGGAACCTATTCTGAGCAACAGTCTGAATAACTACATTTAAAACCCTTAATTCTGTTTAGATTTTATGGATATTGAAAAGCAAATCGCTAAGACGATTAAAGATCATGGTTTAATCAAGAAAGGAGAAAAGGTTGTTGTGGCCCTGTCTGGCGGCAAGGATTCTACAAGCTTGGTCTATATTCTTAAAAAATTAGGCTATAATGTGCATGGGCTGATGATTGACCTGTATTTGGGACAGTGGTCCAAGACACATAATGAAAATATGATTAAGTTTTGTAAGGAAAATGATATCCCGTTAACTATTGTTGATCTGAAGAAGGAACTTGGGCAAGGAATTTGTTTTATCAAATCTATTGTTAAGAAAAAGAAAAATTTAACTGGATGTTCTGTTTGCGGGACTGTTAAAAGGTGGATTTTGAATAAACATGCGAAGAAGCTTGGAGCTAAGAAGCTTGCGACAGGACATAATCTTGACGATGAGGCTCAGAACGTTTTAATGAACTTTCTTAAAGGCAATGTGCTTTTGGGAGTGAATTCTTCTCCTGCCACTGGTGGCAAGCCTGTTGAGGGATTTGTGCAAAGGATTAAGCCCTTGTTTTTTACGCCGGAAGATGAAATCAGAAAATATGCCAAGAGCAATAATTTCAAAATTCTTTATGAGAAATGCCCTTGTGCCTTTGGAACATATCGGGTTGAGACAAGGAGTTGGACTAAAGATCTTAATAATAAACAAAAGTTGAAAGTTGTTGAAGGTTTTCAAAAGATTTTACCTAAGCTGAGAGGTAATAATAAAATGGAAATTGCGATGTGTAAGAAATGTGGTGAGCCAGCAAGAAAAGAGTTATGTAATTTCTGTGAAGTTATGAACTGCGTTTAAGCGAAAGTTTTAATGACATTTACGAATCTGTCAAGAACCTCAGAGTATTCTGCTAGTTTTTCCATATTGATGATAACTATTTCATTTGGCATCTTTACATTAAGAGCAACATTTTTTCTAAATTCGCCAACTCGAGACTTTGGAAGTCCTGGAACTCTTTTGAAAAAAACATATAATGGTATTGCGTCTTGAATTGCAATTTGTTTTTTGAAATACTTTTTCATAAATTCGATTCTTTCTTTTGGGCTTGCGGGCTCTCTTGGGATTTTTCCTTTTTCAATCTTATCTGCTATTAAGAAGTCAAAACTTAGTTCCATCAAGCTCTTCCACCTAGAAAGAAGATTCAGAATTACGTCTCCGGTCTTCGTATACTTCAAACTTACATACAGAAGGTGATCTGCACTGGTTTTCTCTTTAATAATCTCTTCAATCATCGTCATTCAACAGGAATAATCAAAGGCTATTCTCCTTTTTATACTTTGCGCATGAAAATATATGAAAACTTAAATACTCTTAGCTATTTATTACCGCATGAAGAGACTAGTTATTGATACTGAAACCAGTGGGTTGCATCCTGATCAACATCAAGTCCTAACAATTGGTATGTCTTTGATAGACGTTTCTCCTTCAAAGCTTCAATTTGTCGACGATAGACACCTTTTTGTTAAACATGATGAATATAATCTAAGCAAAACAGCGATGAAGATTAATAGGATTAATATAAATGAACATCACAAGCAAGGAATGCTTCCGAAAGTCGCCTGCAAAAAAGTTAATCAGTTTCTTGATGTCCATTCACTTACTGCAATCCCAATTTTAGGACATTGTGTGCATTTCGATAAGAACTTTTTGAGAGTTATGTTTGAAGATGAAGGATTGGAACTTCCATTTTCAGAAGAAAAAGAAGATACGAGATACATTTGGGAAAGGTTGAAAAAACGGGGGCTTGTTAATCCTTTCAAGAACGCAAAATTAGGAACCATTGCAGAACATTTTGGGGTTGATTATTCTAAGGCTCATAATGCTTTGGATGATTGTAAGATTACTGCGAAAGTCTATCATAAGATGTTGCCCTTGGTGAACATATAACATAAAGTTTAAATACCCTCAGAATCAAAATATTCTATGAGAAAATTAGTTTGGAGTTCTCGGCATTGTCCGAAGTAAGGTCCTTCCTAGTTTAAACTCTATTCTTTCTCAAAATCTATATTGCTTACAATGTTATAATTCTAGTTCCCTAACTAAATTTATGGTGGTTGTAGTTTAATGGTAGAATTCATGGTTGTGGTCCGTGCGGCGCGAGTTCGATTCTCGCCTTCCACCTTTTTGAATGAAAGGAGGAGTAAGAATGGAAAAAGATAATTATTTTGCTACAGAAGAAGACATGGCTAGAGCAAGAGAAGAAGTCGAAGAATATGAGCTGAAAAATTTTGGACCAAGATCCGCGGGGTGTAGGTTTGTTGGAAGACTATATAGCAACCCTCGTTCAAAAGGTTTATTAAAGAAATTACCCAAGAAATAATATGGATACAAATACTGTAAAAGGCTTCAGGGATTTTATAGGAGATGAGGCTAGAAAACGTTCAAAGATTAAGAAAATTATAGTTAGTGCTTTCGAGAGTTTTGGTTTTGATCCCGCTGAGACTCCTGCGGTTGAGATGGAAGACTTTGTTCGTGGAGATAATCAAAATGATGAAGCAGTTAGAGATATTTTTAGCTTAGAGGATAGGGGAAAAAGAAAATTAGCCTTGAGATATGAGTTAACGTTTCAACTGAAAAGGATTGCCCAAAACCAGAAATTACCATATAAAAGATATCAATTAGATTCTGTTTTTCGGGATGAGCCAATCAGGAAGGGAAGATTAAGGCAATTCATTCAGTGTGATGCAGATGTTATAGGTAGTTCGGCAAATGACGAAGCAGAGTGTATGGTTATGGGTGCTCGGATCTTTAATGCTCTTGGAATAAAGACCAAGCTCTACTTTAACAATAGGAAATTGATCAATGAGATTCTTGAGACAGAGAATATAAAAGAGATGGATAGGGAACAAGTAATAAGAGAACTAGACAAACTCGGAAAGCTTACTAAGAAAGAAGTTGCAGATAATTTGAAAAAACTTAATGCAGAGAGGCTGTTGAAGATTTTTACACAAGAAGAAAAGGGATTTGAGAAGTATGGTTCATACAAGGAGATTAAAGAACTGAAAAAACTATGTAAGGAATATGGCACTGAGATTACTTTCCGACCAACTCTTGCTAGGGGTCTATCATATTATAATGGAACAATCTTTGAATTTTGGGCTGAGGAATTGAGTGTTTCCTTGTGTGGTGGAGGATCTTATCTTATTGGTAGTACACAATCTACTGGAATTAGTTTGGGGTTCGAACCTATTTTCCTTTTGGCAAAGACAAAACCTGATTATATAGACTATCTCCTTATCTCTTTGGACCAAAATAAGAAAACTATTCAATTGGCAGATTCTCTTCGTGGTGTAGGTAACTCTGTCCAGGTTCTTCTTGATAAAACACTAAAGAAAGCAATGGAATATGCTAATGTTAAGAAAGTTAAGAAAGTTATTGTTATTGGTGCGAATGAAGTTAAGGCTAAAAAATACAAAGTTAAAGATATGGTTTCTGGAAAAGAAAAAGAAATGAGTGAGAAAGAGTTGCTTAATTAAATGAAAAAAAGATTAATACTGTTTGACATTGATGGGATTCTAATTAAGGGTGGTGGTGTCGGCATGACAACAAAAAACCTGAAGAAGTATTTTAATCTCGACATCGGAGACCTTGGAGGTAAATATGATGCCGAGGGAAAGACTTATCGACGAATTCTTGCAGAAATATTGGAAGCACTGGGGATTAAAGAACCTGAAGGAGACTCAAGATTCTTAGATGCGCTACATGATGCTGGTCCATTGAGAGAAGCTATAAGGGACGGGAAGACTTTTGAAAAAATAAATGGGGCGGAAGACCTGGTTAAAAAGCTACTCTCTTTTGGTCATGTAGTCGGCTTACTTACTGGAAACACTTTCGAAATGGCAAGATTGAAACTAGAAGCCGTCGGTCTTTGGAAATATTTTAATGTTGGGGCCTTTGGTGGTGAAACAAAAATTAGAGGGGAATTGGTTGACATTGGAATGAAAGATGCTGAAGATAAAACAAGCATTAAGTTTGATAAAAAAGATGTTTTTATTATAGGTGATACTATTCTTGATATTGAATGTGCAAGACATGGTGGGGTCATGGCTATCGCCGTTGCAACGGGAAACGATTCGGTAGAAAAGTTAAAGTCAGAAAATCCCGATTATTTGTTTAGTGATTTTTCAAAAATCAGTGATTTCTTGGAAATTGTTAATGGCTAGTTAATCTCTCCAACTTTGATCGCCGTTTGCCCAATATACACTCCTCTTTCTCCCTCTCCTATCTGAACCTGCTCTCTTGTCATCGTCTCTCCAGAATCTTCTCCTGAAATTTCTGCTATTTCTTTAATTCCTTCGATTAATCCAAGTCCATTTACCAGATCTGCTTCTTCATCTGGATGAATCTTGTCTCTAATATAGATCTCTTTAAAATGGATCGGTTGGTGTAGGTGAACTTTTTCTTGATTAGAAAGATGCAATACTGGTAAGAATGTTGCTAGCTTCTCTTCTTTGTCTTTTGCCAGCTCGTGAAAGCCTATATGTTCTTTATTAACATTGAGATGGCTCTGAACGATCAAGAATATACTTTTAATCCTTACTTTTAATGGGACTAGTGTGTTCTTTGGCATAACAACAAGAGCAGACCTTTCAGCTTGCGTTGACTTAATATGTCTCTTGATTCTACGGTTTTCTGTGTTCATGGCTTTATTCAATGCTCCCATGAGCTGTTCAAGTGTAACTTTCTTATGCCTTGCCATTGGGGTTTTGGGAATTAGAATTGGGAGCTCTCCTTCGTCAATTACGAAGTTCTCTAAGTCTAATGTAACCTGCATTTCTTTCTTCCCGAATAAAGAATCATTAAGTTCTTGTATGTAATTATTTGCTAAGATCTCTGATTTTAATCTTAGAAGAAGTGCGCAAGCAAGTAAAACCTTTGATGAGACAAAGAAATCTTCATCTTCTAGCTCCGCAATCTTCTCAACATACTTGTCTGCTAGGACTCCGATCTCTATATCCCATGGGCTTAATTGCTCTGTTTTTATTAGATCATAAATTATGGCCTGCCAGCTAAGCTCTTCCCCAGTTATAAGATCGTAGAATTGCGACTGGTTAATTCTCTCCTCTTTTTTCATATCAGAGAATTGTATTGGAAGTTAATAAGGTTTATTGTGATAAATAGTGTGCTTGGTATACCATTGTCACTACGAAATTACAACATCACCGAAAGCTTTATAAAGATTAACGCATTCAATATAATATCACCTCTTTTTCCCCAGGAGAGAGCGGTAAGGCACTATTTAGCTCGCTTTATCGCATCTCCCAGGGTTCTAATCTATATAATCCAAAGATAATTATTTTGAATTATGGTAATGAATTAAAACCCTTTAAAAATTAATTCTATTCTCTGTAGACCCTGTTTCCTTTTGCCAACTGTGTTCTTAGATCGGGTAATTTTCCACCTTGTAAATGTTGTGCCCTTGGGCTACCTGTTCCAAGCAAAGAAAGATCTATCTCTTTATTGTCCATTAAAACTAGTGGTTTTGTACTCATTTCTCTGCTCTCCACTTCTTCGTCATCTTCCTGAATCTCTCCTGCTTGTTGTCTATTGACAATGTACCCTCTAGAATAATTTATAAAGTCCTTAAAGTCTGTTATTCGGCCAGGACAGAATCCCCTACCGTGATTCGCGTCAAAGCTGCCTCTCATATATGCATCCATGTTATTATTTCTCTAATTTAGCATCAACTTCTTTTTTATCGAACTCTGTTAGGTGGCATCTTCCACAATAAGATCTTCCATTTGAAACTGCTAGAAATATTCCTGGACCACACCTTGGGCAGCTTCTTGCTTTTACCAACTTTCCATCCTCAATTTTATACTTACTTGCTTTCTTTGAAGTTGGCTTGTTCTTATGTTTTTTCTTTCCCTTGATTTTTGGTCTTTTTACTGACATTATTCCTTGGCCTCTTCTTTTACTTCTTCGACTGGAGCTTCTTCTTTTGGTTCTTCTGCCTTAACTTCTGGTTCAGCTGCTGGGGCCTCTGCTTTCTGTGCTGCATCTGCTTCTGCCTTCTTAGCTGCCTCATCTGCAGATTTTCTATCAGCTTCTATCTTGGCTCTAACCTTTTTTGCTATTGTCATGTATTTTGATTTGGCTTCTGGAGTGTCATAAACTGTGATCTCTGCAACAAATTTCCCTCTTCCGAAATTGGAATTAATCTTTTTGATAACACAAAGATCTTTATCCTTTCCTAGAGATTCCAGAATTCCTTCTTTTGTTGGCATAGCTTCTTCTGTTATTTCAACAATCAACTCTTCCCTTTCTAAAAATGGATTTTTTTCCTGTTTAATCGTATTTAATTTCATTTTGTTTTAATCGCAAACTCACCCTCTTTGTGAATATCCATTTTATTTGCTAATTCTGACTTCTCTGGATTAAAAACATGAACTCTTCCTTTAAATGACTCGCTTGATGGAGTCTCTCCACATTTTGGGCATGCTGTTCCGATATAAAGTGCCTTACAATTTAAACAAGCCTTTTCTTTTGCTTTTCCTGCCATTATTTCTTTGCCTCCTTAGCTTCTTTCTTAACTGCCTCTGCTGCTTGTCTTTTTGCTTTTTCTTTTTCAGCTTCTACCCATTCGACCTTTCCAAGTCCTGGCTGCCTCATCGTTAGACCAACCTTTGGAGATTCCCCCTTGTATGAGATTGCTACAACTCTTGCAACACATTTGTCTCCAGAAACTAATACTCTTTTACTATCTTTTCCGTTTAAAGAACCTGTCTCGGAGAAAGAAACAAAATCATCCATTGCTTGAGATATGTGGATCATTCCCCTGATCGCTCCCAAATTGATGAAAGCACCGAAGTTTGTGATTTCTTCAATTGTTCCATAAACTACTTCTTGTAATTCCGGTCTAAAAACTATAATCTTGAAAGTTGATTCGTAATATGCTGCTCCATCTCCTGGAATTATTACTCCCTCATTCACCTCTAAAACCTCTAAAACTGCTACGACTGTTCCGATATCTTTATCTTGGAAGCCTGTGTAAGATTCTTCTAATTGTGCTCTTACTGCTTCGCCTGTCTCTAATCCAAACTTTGTTGGATCGACCCTTACATGATCAGTTACGAGAAGTTCATAAAACATATTCATTCAACAAAATTTTCATTTAAAAACCTTTCTGTAGGAGTGGCTTTTTCTATCAAACATTAATTTTAAAAACACACCTTAAGTAGCTTAATTATAGCGGGGTGGAGCAGTCTGGTCAGCTCGCGAGGCCCATAACCTCGAGGTCAGTAGTTCAAATCTACTCCCCGCTACTCTCTACTTTCTGGCAGGTTGTTTCTTGAAATCCTTAAAAAGATCGATATTATCAAATCTTGGAATTGTGATATAGTAGCTCTTGTCACAATTTGGTCCCGTAATTACCGAATTAATCTCTAATGAATCTAGAATCTCCTTAATATCCTTTAGCCCACCAAGATTCATTGACTTAGTTTTTAACCTATTATATTTTTTCTCGTGATATGCTTCATCCTCAAAAAATGACTTTAACCATTCCATCTTTGAGTGTGTATCTAAATTCTTTATTTCAATCGGGATTCTCCACTTAAAAGAAGATAGCTCTCCGAACAATTTCAGAAGCTCCTTATAAATCCTTATACTCCTGACTGTTACTTCTTTTCTATTCTTTCTTAACTTCATCTGAACTTTGAAAACAGCATTAAAATCATCTCTAAATTTTTCTATAAGGCAGTAGTTATTATTTGAGTATCCTACCGTTGCAGAGTGTTTGCGATCCCTTTCTGAAGATTCTCCAAAAAACATAAAACCATCACCACAAAGATGTGCATGAATACGCACCAATTCAATCATCATAAAACTCTTTAGTTGATTGTTTATTTAAAATTTTATATTAATTCTCAAGTGAATTTATGATCTCGCTTGGATATTTATGATGTGTCTTCCAAAAGTTTTTATACTGTATTTATTGAATGTTTTTATGTGGGGATGCCGGAGCGGCCAAACGGGCAGCCTTTAAGCGGCTGTGGCTTTTGCCTACGGGGGTTCGAATCCTCCTCCCCACATAAGATATATAAATCTGAAGGCTTTCCTAATACAATGACCAATAAAAAAGAAAAAATTGTGAATGTTCCGAATTTTATAACGCTCTGGAGAGTTCCGTTGACCATTCTGGCTATTTATTATCTTCTTTTCTCTGGAGATCGGTTTTTGGCTGCTTTGTTTCTTGCTTTCGCTGGAATTACAGACTTTTTAGATGGTCAATTTGCTAGGGGCCTTGATCAGGTGACAGAGCTTGGTGCCAAGTTTGATATTGTTGCAGATAGAATTTTCATAATTCTTTTTGGGTTTGCGTTGATCTTTTTCTTTAAGAATTCCCCAGTAGAGATGCTCCTCCTCTTCCTTTGTTTATCCAGAGAAGCAATTTCCTTTCCTGCTTTTATCTATAGAAGGATAAAAAGAATTCCTCTTTTTAGTGACGCAAAGTTTATTGGTAAATTGCAAACAACAATACAGGCAGCTGCTTTGGTTTTCCTTACATGGGGAGTTTCTTGGTCTATTTACGTCATAGGACTTTCTTTCATAACCGGAATATTTGCTGGCCTGGTTTATTGGAAAGATAGTGTGCATGCCGCATAAAGTATATAAATAAAAGATATTTTTTATTCTAATGGATGGAATTGATTTAAGGAAGTTTCAAACGGTCGAGGAAGAGAAAGATAAGATAAAGAACATAATGGGCAAGATCCTTTCTGGGAGAGAAGGGTATGAGGCTATAATTGAGACTAAGAAAGAAGAAAAGAGATGCGAGAAATGTAATTGGCTTTTTGAAGGTGGAGAAAAGTTTTGTCCTGAATGTGGAACCCAGGCCAAAAAGGAATAGGACTCTAACAATAATCTCCTACTCTTTCTGTAAAACCACAATTGGTACATTTCATTAAATAAATCCAATCTTCATCGCCATACATTATTCCTAGGTCTGTAATCTCATAGCTTTTATTCCCACATTTTTTACATTTAAAGTCATGCCCCGGAACGCCTTTCTCCTTTTTTGCAACTCCTTCACCAACTTCTTCTTTTGTCTCAACTTCTTCTTTCGTGGTTAACCCCAAGTTTCCTTCTGCCTTGAATACTTTTTTGCAATTCGGGCATAGAAAAACCTTTTTCCCCTCAGTTGTTTCTCTTAATATTAGGAGACGCTCACAAGCTTTACAGAATTTCATATTTAAGATCAACCTTTAGCCTATGTAAACTTTTGGGTAAATAGTCAAACTTAAAACCCTTAGTTTCTAGTCATAATCATGGTAAGAATTGCTGTAATCGATAAGGAAAAATGTAAGCCCGCAATCTGTGGACATGAATGTAAGAAATGTTGTCCGATAGAGAAGAAAGAAGCTGATAGCTGTATAATTATTGGAGATTCGGCAAAGATAGACGAAAAGACTTGTATTGGGTGTGGGATTTGTGAAAAGAGATGCCCCTTTTCTGCTATAAAGATTATTAATCTCCCCGCTATAGATGATGACAGCATTATTCACCGTTATGGAAATAATGGGTTTGCTCTGTATGGACTTCCTTCTCCGAAGAAAGGGAGTGTTTTGGGAATGCTTGGGAGAAATGGGATCGGAAAAACAACTGCTGTTAAAATCTTGGCTGGGCAGGAGAAACTAAATCTTGGCAAAGAAGCAGCAACTGAAAAAGAATTGAAAGATTTCTTCCAAGGACAAGAGCTTTTAACTTATTTTCAAAAACTCGGAGGGAAGACTGTCGCTTATAAACCTCAAAATCTTAGCTCTCTTTCGAAGGATATTAAAGCAATTGACCTCCTGAAAGAAAGGGGGGACGAAAAGCAGATTATGAAATTTGCCGAAAGTTTAAATGTGTCTCAAGTTTTGGATAATAAATTGAATAAACTCTCTGGTGGTGAGCTTCAAAGAATTGCTATTATAGCCGCATCTCTTGGTGAAGCAGATATTTACTTTTATGATGAGCCCTTGGCGTACCTGGATATTGGAGAAAGGTTGAGGGTTAGTGATTTTATTAAAGAGGTTGCTAAAGAAAAAACAATCGTTGTCGTTGAGCATGATCTTTTGATCTTAGATTATTTAACAGATTATCTTTCTATTTTCTTTGGAGAGCAAGGAGCATTCGGTGTTGTTTCTACACCTAAAACAAGCAGAGAAGGAGTTAATGCTTACCTCTCTGGATTCTTGAAGGATGAAAATATGAGAATTCGTGATAAGGAGCTCAAGTTTAACTTTACAAAGAATGCTCCTAATTCTGGATTGAAGATTTCTGAATGGGATGATTTTTCTGTTTCTTTTGATTCTGGTTTTAATCTTGAAGTCAAGAAGGGTGAGATTCATCAAAATCATGTTATAGGGATTCTTGGAAGGAACGGAACCGGAAAGACAACTTTTGTAAGAGCGCTTGCCGGAGAACTTGAAGTTGAGCAAGAAGGAGTTAAGAAAAAACTTGACTTGAATTTGGATGTTTCTTATAAACCGCAGTATCTCTTTACTGAAAGCGAAGAGACCGTGAGAGATATCATTTTTAAGGAGAAGATTGGCAAAAAGGTTTCCTCTCAATTCAATTTGGGTGTTTTGCAGAATAAGAAATTAAAAGATTTATCTGGTGGGGAGCTACAAAGATTCTCTATTGCTAGATGCCTTGCCAAGAAGGCAGATGTTTATTTGATAGATGAGCCAAGTGCTTACTTGGATGTTGAAGAAAGAATTAATGTTGCAAAAGCCATTAAGGATTTGATGGTTGAGAAAGAGAAGACTGCGTTTGTAATCGATCATGACTTGCTTTTAGTATCTTATTTGGCTGATTCTGTAATTAATTTTGGTGGTGAAAGTGGCAAATCTGGAATTGCAGGTGAAGTTGTTGGTTTTGAAAAAGGAATTACTAATTTACTTGAGAGTTTGGATATAACATTACGGAAGGAGAAAGAGTCTGGAAGACCTAGAATTAATAAGAAAGGAAGTGTAAAAGATAGAGAACAAAAGAGCAAGGGTCATTTGGTTGAATTGTAGGATGTTTGTATTTTAATAATGCATTATTACCAGTAACTGGTAGTTGAAGAGACTCTGTATCTAGAAAATGGGTCTTCATATGTTGGGCGCAACACTACCCTTTCTTGTTTTAATCTCCTTTCCTCTGCCGAACGCGCCACCTCTCTTTCTGTTCTTACAGTGTCTGCTTTACTACAGCTGGCATACTTATTATGATGCGGGTCTCCCCTTCTTCCTGCTCCATTCTTTCTTTTCTCTTGGCTTCGTTTCTTTTTGCTCATAAAAAATGAGGTCGCAACTACTTTATAAGCATTATTGTACTAAAGAACATAATAAAATTATTAAAAAATAAAAAACGCCTCTAGCTTTCGCCTGAGGACTTTGTAACTATCAAAAAGAAAACTTAGTTCTCTTCTCGTGGTTGAGCTTCAGAAACCTTAATTTCTCGACCTTCTACAGCCTTTCCATTCATTTCTGCAATAGCTTTAGCTCCGCCTTCATCTTCATCAATAGTAACGAATCCGAAACCTTTGCTTCGACCAGAATACTTATCAGAGATTACAACAGCTTCAGAGACAGTTCCGAATGCAGCAAAAATTTCTTTAAGTTTTGCATCGTCAACAGCCCAAGCTAAATTACCAACATATAACTTCATTTTATCCTCCTTACAAATTTATAATTAGAAATCTCACACATGTTTATCTTGTACCTTACCTATAAAAATAAGACCTAATTAACCTTTTTAAGCCTATGCTTTCCCAAACTTTAATAAACTCACATAATCTTTTTATTCTATGAAAGAAGTGTTGGCTGAAATGCTTGAAAATGAGACTGGGTTAAAAAAAGAAGACCTTTTACGCTTAATTGAGATTCCCCCAGAGATGAAATTGGGCGATTTCGCGTTTCCTTGCTTTACACTTTCAAAGAAGTTTAAGAAGAATCCAGCTGAAATAGCAAAGGACCTTGCTGGGGCTGTTGAGAAAAATCTTCCGGAAGAAATCACTGAAGCAAAGGCAGAAGGTCCATATCTGAATTTTTTTGTAGATAGGGTGGGACTGGCTGAGAAAGTGTTGGTGGACAGCTTAGAAGATGGGTGGGGAGAAAACACTAACGGAAAGGGTAAAAAAGTTGTAATCGACCTCTCGCATCCAAACATTGCTAAACCTTTTGGTATTGGACACTTAAGGTCTACAATAATTGGAGATTCAATTTCGAGAATAGCAAACGCAAATGGGTATGGGACAGTAAAGATAAACTATCTTGGTGACTGGGGGACACAATTCGGAAAAATAATTCTGGCCTATAAGAAATGGGGTAAAGATTCCGAATTAAAAAAAGATGCTATAGGACACCTGCAAAAACTTTATGTAAAAATAAATAAAACAGATGAATTTGACGATGATGCACGCTTAGAATTTAAGAAGCTAGAAGAAGGGAATAAAAACAATCTGGCTATGTGGAAAGAATTTAAAGACTTCTCTCTGGAAAAATTCTATACAATTTACAAATTATTGAATGTGGAATTCGATGAGGTTTCTGGAGAAAGTCTCTATAACAATAAAATGCAGGAAGTAATTGATCTGTTAAAAAAGAAGCGGCTTCTGAAGAAAAGTGAGGGGGCTCTGGTGGTTGATTTGAAAAAGGCAGGGGGGGTTGTTTTGATTCAAAAAAATGATGGTACAAGTCTTTATGCAACAAGGGATATCGCTGCCGCAATTGACCGTTACAAAAAATACAAGTTTGATAAGCTAATATATGAAGTAGGAAGCGAACAAAGCCTTCATTTTAGACAAGTCTTTAAGGTTCTAGAAAAATTAGGGTTTAAGTGGTCAACGGATTGTGTTCATGCGGCCCATGGCCTATATCTTGACAACGATGGGAAGAAGTTTTCTACGAGAAAAGGTAAAACTGTTTATCTATCTGACGTTTTAGATGAAACTATTGAAAAATCTAAGAAGAACTTAGAAGAACGTTCCGAAAAAATATCGAAGAAAGAATTAGAGAAAAGATCTAGAGTAATTGCCGTTGCCGCAATAAAATATGGCGACCTAAAGAGCCATAGGCAGAATTCGATTGTCTTTGATATAGATCGGTTCTTAGCCTTTGAGGGAGACACTGGGCCATATTTGCTTTACAGCTATGCAAGAGCTGCTTCTATTTTAAGAAAGGCTAGATCTAAGGCAAAATTAGAAGTTGGAAAGATCGATGACTGTGAATTTGCTTTGATAAAAAAAATAGAGAGCTTCCCAGAAATTGTTAAAAAGTCCTATTCTCACTTCGCGCCCAATCTTATTGCCAATTATGCCTATGAGCTATCACAGAAGTTTAATGAATTTTATCATGACTGTCCTGTGATGGGATCAGAGAATGAAAGGTTCCGCCTTGAGATTGTTAAATCCTTTAGGGCTACCCTTGGCAAGGCCTTGGGCCTACTGGGCATAGAAACGTTAGAGAAAATGTAATTGTTTTTAAAATTATTATTCTTTCTTAAGCTTTTTTCATTCCATCCCAGGCTATGTCAAATAATTGCTCTAATGACTTAGCGAAAAATTCCGTGTTAATCCAAACCCCTAGGTCGTATGTTGGATGAACCTCATCGTCATTTAGAAGCATAAACATAATTTGTTCAGAGTCTATTATTAAGAATCTTGCCTTCAGACCGTCTACCGCCTTTATTTCTGCAACCTTAGAAAATTCTTTGGCTATACTTTTATTCGCAGCAGTTACAGGTGCAGCAACCCTTATCTTCACCCCTCTCTTCTTGGCCTTCTCTAGACTTGGAAGTAAGACTTCTAGTTTTCTGCTAAGACCCTCTTCTGTTGTTACTAGAACAATTGTGCTTTGGGCTTCACGAACTAACATGTCTAAATGATTGTAAATATTTTGCCTACCTTTCAATGCTCCAGAAAGATCTGTATGCTCAACATATTTTATACCGTCGGTGAAAATAGTGTTTAGCTCCTCTAGTACCTCATCACCCTTTAACTTCTCAAGTCTTTGCGATTTATTCTTTGCTGCGACGACCAAATTCTTTTTTACTCTCTCAATGACTTCCTCTGGTTTAAGGGCAACAAACTTGATTGGCTTTCCTAGCTTCATTACAATAAATCCCTTCTTTTCAAGAGATTCTAGAATATCATAAGTCCTTGACCTCGGAACATCAGAGATACTAGAAAGCTCGCCAGCTGTTGAAGTTCCCCTCGACAAAAGTGCTGTCCAGACCTTCACCTCATATAAGTTCAGGTCAAAGATCTTCCTTAATCTACTTAGGAATTCTTCTTTGACTATCATAAAAGCTTATACTAAATCTAGTATTTAAATGTTTCTGTAATTTTTCCTCTGCTAGAGGAGTAAAAATTAGATTTTTTTAAAGGATAGCGTAAAGGCCTTATTTTTTACCTTACCCTCTTCGGTAAAGTCAGCATTTGCCTCTTTTGATTCTAGTTTTATCGACGCTGCCCCTACTCTTTCTTTGATAAATCCTTCTTGTTTTTCTAATAATTCATCGAACTCTGATTCTATAGACAACTCAATTTTGTCCTCCTTAACAAGCTCAGCCTTCCTTCTCCCTGCCTGTACTCGACGACAAATCTCTCTTGCGAATCCCTCAGCTTCTAGCGCGGGGGTTAGTTTTGTGTCTAATTTTATTTCTGGACTCTTTAGGCCTCTATCTTTATCTTGAAGAATTTTCTTTACGTTTAATTGAGATTTTATTATTTCTTTTTCATCTTCGTTGAGTCCAATATATCCTGCTAATTCCACAGAGGCTAAAGGCCACTTCAAGCCGATTTGCTCCTTATCCCTTAACCTTAATCCTGCTTCTATAATCTCTGATAGGGAATTAAATCTGAGCTCAAGTTTTTCATCAATCTTTTTGTCATCAACTTTTGGCCAGTTGCTTAGGTGGATAGATTCCTCTTTAACAACTTCTTTTTCTCTCAAGCTTTGCCAAATATTTTCTGTGAATAGTGGGCATATTGTTGAGAACATCTGCAATGTTTTTGTATAAACTTCTTCTAGGACGGACTTGACTAGTTGCGGGTTTTCATTTGCCTTATCTCTAACGAATCGGATATAAACTCTTGATATATCGAGGAATAGATTTTCTATCTCTCCAATTGTTTCGTCGAACTTATAATCCTCAAAAAGCTTCGTGACTTTTTTTATTGTTGAGTTTAATCTTGATAGAATATACTTCTCTTCAATCCCTATCGCTTTTTTGTCTCCCTTGTCTCCGAGCTGTATTAGGAATCGATTTGTATTCAGAAGAACCAACAGATTCCTTTGTTTTTGTTTCACATCTTCCCAATTAAAGTTAATATTCTTTCCTGCTGTTGTCTGGCAAATATAGTACCTAAAGATTTCTGAGGAATATTTATCTATAACTTCATATGGGGAAATAATATTTCCGATGCTCTTACTCATTTTCGTTCCCTCGAAGTCAAAAATCATCCCGTGGTTGTATGCTCCTTTGTAGCATGGTTTCCCAAACATAATTGTTGAACAAAGCTGTAACATGCTGAACCAAAGCCTTGTTTGTTCCGTTGCTTCCATGATTAGATCTGCTGGAAAATATTTTTTGAATATCTCTTCTTTTTCTGGGTAGTAAAGACAATTCCAGGACGTTGTTCCAGAATCAATCCAAACATCGATTACATCTGTGACTCTTGTCATTTCTTCGCCGCATTTTGGGCAGGTTAATTTAACTTCATCAATCCAGGGCTTGTGTAGGTTCTCGGGGACCGGGGTTACTGCCTTCTCTCCTAATTCTTTCGATGAGCCAATTACGTCTATCTCTCCACACTTACATTCCCAAAGTGGCATTGGAGTTCCCCAAAATCTTTGTCTTGTAACTCCATTATCTTTTAAGTTTGTAATCCAGGATTCGTAGTTCTTCTTGGCAAATTCTGGTTGCCATTTTATATCTTTATCATATTCTAAGATCTTTGGAACAAGATCTTCTATTCTAAGGAACCATTGTTCTGTTGTTCTGAAAACTACGGGGCTTGCACATCTCCAACAATGTGCGTACTCATGCTCTACAGGAGTTTGTTTTATTAGGCTCCCAACCTCTTTAAGTTTTTCAACAAATTGTTTGTCGTCTTTTTTGGCAACCATCCCTGAGAATTCCCCAACGCCCTCTAGCTCTCCTTTTTCATTCAGTGTATTAAATGCACCAATTTCATATTCTTGCGCCACCTCGAAGTCCTCTGGGCCACACCCTGAACCACAATGAACCAATCCAGAACCCGCTGTCGTATCTACATATTTATCAGAAAGTATAACTGTATGAACATTTGGCCATTCCTTCTTCAATTTGTCATAAACTTCCGGAATTTTTTCATAAAACGGATGAACATACTCCAAGCCCTCCATTTCTCGACCTTTAAACTCTTCTAAAGTTTTCGATTCCAGGCCCAATAGTCCACTTATGAAAACACCTGCTAAATTCTTAGCTATGATCCACTTTTCTTTTTCATCTTCTGTTTTAACTTCTGTTTTTACGTAATCAATCTCTGGTCCCGCCATTACTGCCATGTTATGCAAAACTGTCCACGGTGTTGTAGTCCATATTATAAGATATTCGTTTTCTTTATCTTTTATCTTGAATTTTAGAAATATTGAATTGTCCTTTGTGTTTTTATATTCTAGCTCGTGTTTTGCCAATGATGTTTCACAATCCCTACACCAATGCATAATCTTTTTTCCTTTGTATAGCCTATCTTGCTCAAAAGCCTTCTTGAATAGAGCCCATTGTGAGCTCATAAACTCGTTTGTTACAGGAAGATATGGGTCTTCAAAGTCCATCCAAATTCCAATCCTCTTTAAATCCTCATTCATTTCTTTCGCCGCATTGGTTGAGAACTCTTGGCATCTTGTATTGAACTTATCGAGTCCATACTCTATGATTCCATCTTTGTCTTTTATTCCTAGTTCTTTTTGAACCTTGTTCGCTGTCGGAAGTCCGTGCATGTCATAACCAGCCCTATCCCAAACATCGAATCCCTTTAATCTAAAAAATCTAAGTGCAACATCTTTCATGGCATTGTTCCATGCGTGTCCAATGTGGAGTTTCCCAGATGTGTATGGTGGTCCCTGAAGAAAGTAGAACTTCTTTCCTTTTGCATTTTTCAATTTTGATTTCTTGTAAATGTCATTTTCATCCCAGAATTTGAGCATTTCACTTTCTATTTCTTTAAAGTCCATAAACTCCCCCAGTCTTACAACCTTTTAAATTTAATTGCATAGAACATTCTCTTTCAAAACAGTTAACGTAAGTAGAAACCATCTTATCGGTAGTAGGTACAAGCCTACCCTCAAATAATTACAGCTATAACTATGGAAATAGAATTTTTCTTAAGTCCTGTTGCTTTAGCCATGTCGTTTTCAACAATCTTGGATATTTAAACCTTACCAAACTTTAAATATCCTTTAATCTATTATTTTTTATGGGAGATATAAAAGAGGTGTTAGAGAAAGTTAGTAAGAATCATGGCAAACCTCTAGCCTCCTATAAGCTAATTTATGACTCTCCTCAAAACCAGCTAGAACCAATATATTATTGGATTCTTGATTTTGTTAATAATCTTGGCTTTACCGTTGAAAAGATTGCTGATAATTTTATGAGCTCACCTGGGTCCGGTCACTTTTCTGAGATGGGACAAAGAGCAACGCTTATGCAGCAGCAAGGTACCAAGATCTCTGCAGATCTTCATCAACTTATTAAGTCAACCATTAATCTCCTTTATGATTTAAGGGAATTTGAGCAACGACTCTCTCATTATGAGGACGCTAAAAGCAAAGACAAGAAGAGGAAAGAAGCTGGCGTGCTTGCCCTAAAACAAATCTGGCTGGATAGTGTTGATCTTCCCAAAAGAGGCAGAGGATCTATCCATCAAATGAGTGCCGACCTAGGATATGTTACGCTAAGGGATGCATTTATGATTGCAAACTCTGTTGAAGATGTTGAAAAAATGGCTGCAAAAGATGGTACAATTAATGATGCCGTTAAAAGAATTATGATCCCTCGTATCGATGAATTTTTGAAGTGGCAAGACTTTTCTTATAAAGAGTTGAGGAAGAGAGAGTCAATTGAGAGGAACTATCTTAGAAGTCAGATCGAAACCATCAAGCTTTACTCTGCGTGGATGAAGCCATACTTTAAAGCTGCTGAGCAATTGAGACAAAAGGGTTTTGATAAAAATGCTGCCCTTGTTAATGCATTTTCTACTTCTATGTTTGAATTGACCCTTTTTGCCAAGCAAAAGGTCACTGCGCCTAAGCAGGTTAAAGGATACAATATTAGAAGAGATTATAATTCTATTCTTTTGATAAATTTTCAATATCGTGGGCACCTTGCTCAGAAAGCAGAAAAGGGCAACTATGCTTTCGCCTTTGGTGGTAGGGTGGATATCACATTTGATGCTTATTCTCTTAACGAAGAAGAATTAAAATTAATGAAAAAAAAGATGGAGAGCGAAGACTTTGAAGAAGGGCTTAAGTACTCTTTTGACATTGCTGAGGATGCGCTTAAGGAGCTAAAGGATGACTTTGATTACTTCTTGAAGTCAAAAGAAGAAAGAGACAAGGAGGACAAGGAGAAAGATGGTGGTGCATCACAAGACATTAACCCATTTACCGCATTGTTTGATCTTTTCAAACCATCTTCATATAGCTCTTCTGCAAAAAAGGGAAAAGAGGTAGAAATAAATGACGAGAAAGACATCAAGCCCGACAATTGGGTCGAAAAACACTTGAGGGCAGAAGCTGCCAACACTGCTGCTGCCAGACTCTATACTACCTATGATGTTTATAAAAAAGCTCATAGAATGGCTTCAAGTTCTGATAATTTTGATAACTATTCTGAATCTAAGGTTTCTCCAAAGGTTGAGAAGATTGGTGATGTGTTCAAGGGGGCTGGTGAAAAGAAAAAAGGAAAATATGAATAATCAAAATCCTTAAATATTTCTAGCCCTATTAATTTTCATGGTGAAAAAGAAGAAGACTAAGAAGAAAGTTTCTAAAGAGAAGGAAGAATCCAAGGAGGAAGTAGAATCTTCTGAAGAAAAAAAGGAGGAGACTCTTGAAGAAAAATTTGAAGAAGATGTGGAGTCCCAAGTTCCATTGGAGATGTCTGAAGGAATTACAGATACTTTGGATCAAGTGGACATGTCGGAACTGTTGCATCATAGAGGTGAAGGACCTCAAAAACAGAGAGCCCATTTGGAAGAGGAACTGGCAATGCAAGGCTGGAAACCTCCCGGCGAAGAAAATGGGGAAGAGGTTAATTATGGTGCTGTGAAGAAGGATTCTGTTGGAGAAAAATCTTATGTAGATAATCGCGAGGTAGAAAATTCTTCAAAAGAAGTTTATAAAACCATTAATCCCTATTCAGCAGAAGATGATGAGGGTTCTCTCTCCTACAGTATTGGGCAAGAAGTCGTGGAAGATCCCTCAAAAATAGGGGAGATAAGAAGAGAAAATCGCTCCCGTCTTGAAATTGGAGGATCCCAAAAAACAAATAACCTTAATTCTAACGTAGATGCGATGAAGGGGCATCGTCAGAACGAAAATTATGAATAGCTTTAAATAACTAAATAACTAAAGATTATCGAGGTGAAAATGGAATATCCGACAAGTTTCGAATCGATTTATACTGGAGGGTTCTCTGGTTTGAACCCTGATCATTCTGAATATTTTTTGGGAACTCGATTGGATCCTTCGAGAATCAGCACTTCCATTCTTCCAACGAATCCTAATCAATTGGAAGAGGTTTCTAAAGCTATTAAGACAGGACAAAAGAATGTAGAGGTTCAGGCTATAGGAATTCAAGGAGATACTGATCAAGCAATACCTAAGCAACAATTTCAAGAAATAAAGGCATTAATGAAACTCTCCGGAGTAAAACCTTCATTACACGGCCCTATTTTGGATGCTGCAGGTGTTACACAGAGAGGACTTAATGAATCTGAAAGGCTGGCAACTGAAAGAAGATTTGGGGAAATTGTAGATAAGGCGCATATCTTGGATGATGAGGGGAATATTCCAGTAGTTTTCCATGCATCTGCCGGTTACCCTGGAACAATAGTCTGGAAAAGGGACAAGGATGGAAAATTAGCTAAGGATGATGATGGAAAACTTATCACAGAGGTAGGTCATGTTATAGACCAGGAAACTGGCCAAATGAGACAGATTAGAGATACAAAAATCTTTAGGCCAGATAGACCAAAGGAGCTAATTGATAAGCAGGGGAATCTAACAGGACATGATTTTATGGCGGAAGATAAAATTAATTCAATAAACCGGACCGAATGGGATAATCAAATGATAAAGGTTTCTGAATTTGCAAAACAAGCAAGAGAGGTTATTGGAAATTCAGATGCTGAACTTGCCCCATATGCAAATATGCCCATAGTGGGGGAAGAAAAAGGACAAATTATGGTGCAGGATCCAGATTCAAAAACAAAAATTCCTTTGGGGGATGATCGTACAAAAAGAGCCTATAAAAATGTCCAAAGGGCAAGCCAATTTATGGAAAATGCGACATTGGCCTTTAACTCAGCCTTTGAAACAGCATTTAAATATGGTAATGAGGGGCAAAGAAAGTTGTTAAAAAAATTAGCTGAGGATTATAAGAAAGAAAATGAAGCAATTCAATGTATAAAGAAAGTTAAGGGGAAGAAATATGCCCAGCCAACCGTTTTCACACCCATAAAGGAAGCCGAGCTTTTGGATCAGTTTGCTGTTAGGTTGGGGAATATTACCCATAGTACAGAGGACAATAAAGGCAATTTAATCTCAGGGGCACCCCAACTTTATAGGAAAGTCGAAAATTTTGTTATAGATAAGACTGCAGAGACCTTTGGAAATGTTGCTTTTGAATCTTATAAAAAGTATGGAGAAGGTTCTCCAGTCATAGCTTTGGAAAATATTGATCCTGACAGAGGTGCTATTGTTACAGCAGACCAAATGAGAGAGACTGTTCAAAAGACAAGAGATAATTTCATAGAAAGATTGGTGAAAGAGAAGAAGATTGGTGAAAAGAAAGCTAAAAAAATTGCAGAAAATTTAGTTGGTGCAACATGGGATCTGGGCCATATTAATATTAACAAAAAATACGGGTGGACTGATAAGGAAGTTGTTGAGGAAACAAGAAAGATAGCCGATATGGTGAAGCACGTACATATATCTGATAATTTTGGTCACTCAGATAGTGATCTTGCCCCCGGAATGGGAAATGTTCCAATGAAAAAACATTTAGAAGAATTAGAAAAAAAAGGCATCTTGGGAAGGGTCAAAACTGTTGTTGAATCAGGAGGATGGAATAATATGATTAAAGGATCCGCATTCCCCCATATCCTGAAAGCCTTTGGTTCTCCTATTTATGGGATAAATCAAACAGGAGGTTATTGGAACCAGGCTTCTGGAACATTTGGAGGATATTTTGGAGGATATGGAACTATAAATCCTCAAATGCATCACTCAATTTATGGTGCAGGACTTACAACATTACCTATGGAACTCGGAGGGGCAATTCCTGGAGGGGCTTCCAGATTCAGTGGGAATAGTATGGCCTGAGCACATAACATTTATAAAACAGATTTACATACTTTAAAGAAGAGAAAAGATGGTGAAAAAGAAGAAAACTAAGAAAGGTATTAAGAAGGTTCCTAAGAAAACTTCCAAGAAGAAGCTAAGAGTTAAAGAACTCCCAGATTATAAAAGATTTGTTAAAGATTCCCTAAATACTGATAAGGTAGATACTCTTAAGTTAGTTAGTGAAAGAGAAATTGCGATGGATTTTTCCATGAAAGTTTACCAGGAATTCGATAGGATGATTAAGTCTGTTGTTCTGTTTGGTTCTTCTGCAAAAAATGTAGCGATGCCTGACTCAGATATAGACATCATTATCCTTATTGATGATGTTGAGATATCATGGGATGATGAACTTATTGCACATTATCGTGAAACACTTGGAAGAATTATTAAGAACAATCCCTACAAAAAAGCATTACATGTTAATACTGTTAAATTATCAACCTGGTGGGATGATTTGATGAGAGGAGATCCCGTAATCTTAAATGTTATTAGATTTGGAGACCCTTTAATTGATTATGGAGGATTCTTTACTCCTTTGAAAGTTTTATTGAACCAAGGTAAGATTAAATCTACTCCCGAAGCTGTTTATAGCCTTATTCAAAGAGCTCCTGCACATTTCCTTCGTGCTAAACGTTCTATGTTGGATGTGGTTGATGGACTTTATTGGTCAATGGTGGATGCAGCACATGCGGCCCTTATTGCGGCAAGTATTATGCCTGCTTCTCCCGAACATATTGCAGATGTACTAGAAGATGTTTTTGTAAAAAATAAGGTTCTCAATAAAAAAACTATTGAAGACTATACCTTGATCCATAAAATTGCAAAAAATATCATTCATGGTAAGAAAGCACAAATAGAAGGTAAACAATTAGATGATCTCATGTTACGAGCTGAGAATTTCCTAAAAATTATGAATCAATTGGTTCAGGACCTAATTGAATCTAAAAAAGAAAAATAAATTTATTCTTCGCTCCCTTCTGGAGCCCTATGCTTTTTATGATATAGTCCTCCAAGTTCCATACTTGCAGAGCTTAGTTTATCCCCGTCTGAGAAAACTCCTGCCAAATAATCGACAGCCTTCTCTGCATCGTAGTGTGGCACTGGACATTCTTCCGAAGTAGAATAGAAATTATGTTCAAGATATTCTTTTTGTTCCCTTTCTGTCACTCCCTTAAATGCAGTCATAACTCCAGCTGTATCAAAACCTGAAACTATACTATTATAAAGCGCGATGTTAAACTCTTCTTCTTCACTAGCCCCTTCTGGGGTTTCCAATAAAAGAGTTCTATATGCTGCATCAACATCTTCATTCTCAAGAACAGACATCCGAGTTCTCAAACCTGCTGCTTCGTTAGAGTATTTCATTCCAAGGCTTAAATGTTCCTTTCTTCCGATATCTCCCAAAACTTCCGCTAAATTAGCTTCAAGATTTCCATAGAATTGTGTTTCATATCTTCCACTAATCTGTTGCATAATTGCTTCTCTTGTTTCTGTATTTTCCTCTGATAATAGATAACCAAAAGAATTAATAACTGCAGGGTCTGCATTTGGTGCTTCCCTAGCGGTCTGAGCAATATAAGCCACTTCTGCTTGAGGACCTTTCTCCCTTGCTTGCTTAGCTAAAGCAACACCTTCAAAACCGTTTAATAAATCATCTAAAGCCATACATTAAATATGCTAAAACCCTTTATAAACCTTTCGGTTATGTTGTGACACTCTAGGGGTAACACTCATGTAAAAATATCTTCTTTTTTCCCTTCAGGAGTAGAAAGCTCATCATCAAAATCCTCGTTTATTATTTCTTCTAGTTCTTGCTCTTCCTCGTCCTCTTCTGGTTCTTCAGTCTCTTCCTTTTTTCCAAGCTTATCTTTGTAATACTCTTCGTCTCCTTGTTCAGATTCATCCTCTTCTAGTTCTTCTGTTTCAGGTTCTTCATTAACTTTTTCTTTAGGTTTCTCTTCTTCCTTGGGCACTTCTCCCTCTTCTAATCCTAAAACAACCTTAGAAATCTCTCTTGCTACATCTGCATTCACACTAATAGAATCAATTCCTTGCTTAACTAAAAATTCTACCATTTCTTTCTTGCTCCCCGCTTGGCCACATATGGAAGTTTCAACTCCCTGAGATTTACATTCACGTATTACTCTTGAAAGTTGTTTTAGAACTGCCCAGTTCATCTCATCATAGATATATTGAACATCATCATTCCCCCTATCTATTGCCAAGGTGTATTGGGTTAAATCGTTTGTTCCAAAGCTTATGAAATCTAGTCCCTCCTGACAGAGATCCTTGATTAATATTGCTGCTGCTGGTGTTTCAACCATAATTCCAAACTTAACCTTTCCTTCACATCCAACTTCTTTGAAAATCTCTCTGGTTTTCTTTATTTCATCGACACTTATTATTTGCGGAAACATTACTCCAAATTTATGCCCTGTCTCTGAAAGCTCTTTTATCGCGTTGAGTTCTGCTTTTAGAATCTCTGGATGCCTAAGTGAAAATCTTATTCCGTGATCGCCAAGCATTGGGTTATTTTCTTTGTCTTTTGGAGCTCCCTCGAGATTTGAATATTCGTCACTTCTAATATCGCTAGATCGAACCCAAATTGGTTTCCCGATAAACTTCTCAGCAATTTGCTTTAGCCCTGTTTTCAACATCTCTTTGTATTTGCCTAGTTCTCCATCTGATTTATATCCCAATGGATGTTTCCCCCCCATTGCTATCAATCCCTCTAGCCGGACAAGACCAATCCCATCCGCCTCTGTTTTTGCTGCTCTCTCTGCAAATTTTGGTAGATCAACCATAACCTTTATCTTTGTTTTAGTGGTGACAATTGGCCTTATCTCTACGCTCCTATTCTCTGCTTTCCCTGCGAAAACTTTTCCGCTGTTCCCATCCACCGTAATCTCCATTCTATCATCCAGTACATCCAATGCATCTTGAGCCCCTACAATCGCTGGGATTCCCATTTCTCTGGAAACTATCGCGGCATGTGCTGTGACTCCTCCTTCACTTGTGACTATGGCTGCTGCTTTTTGCATACTAACAACCATGTCTGGGTTTGTCATCTTCGTTACTAGGACATCTCCTTCTTTTATTTTTTTCAAATCTTCCATCGACTTAACAATCTTGACTACTCCGCTAGCAACTCCAGGGCTTGCTGCCATTCCTGCAGTTAATATTCTTCCATCTATTTCCTGTGCCTTCCCTCTTTCTTTTATTGTTGTAATTGGTCTTGTTTGTAAGATATAAAGACTGTCATCTTCTATTGAAAACTCTATATCTTGCGGATTTTTGTAGTGCTCTTCTAATTTCAAAGCATATTCTGCCAATTGTTTTAGCTCATAAGTCCGAAGAACCCTTTCCTTTGATCTTTCGGGAACTAATTCTACTGTTTTTGTCTGTCCGCCGGCCGTCCTGACCACAGCAAGTTTCTTTTCGCTTATTTCTTCACTGAGAACTTCCAGCTCAGAACTTAAAACATGTTGATCTGGTTTTATTTTCCCAGATACAATTCCCTCTCCTTGCCCCCATACGCTTTCTATTAAAATCTCATTTTTCCCATTGACTGGGTTCTTTGAAAACATTACTCCACTTTTGTCTGAGTTGATCATTTTCTGAACTACGGCTGCTATTGGCACCAGCCCCTCAAATCCCTTCTTCTTCCTGTAAAAAATAGATCTTGCTGTAAATATCGAAGCGAAAACTCTTTTTATTTTTTCCATTAGATCCGCGTTCCCTTTAACGTTTATGAAGCTTTCCTGCTGCCCAGCAAAACTTGCATCTCCAAGGTCTTCTGCGGTTGCCGAGCTCCTAACGGATACAAATATCGGCTCTCTTGCAGACTTTAGAATTGACAATGCCCCCGGAGAATCTTTCATTTGTGATAGGTCGATATTAAAGTGATCATAGCTCTCTCTTATTTCATCCTCAAGGTCCTTTGGCATTTTTGATTCGGTTATTAGTTTCCTGATTTCCTCTGCCTTTGAGCTCAGTCCAGAAGTATCGTCTACATTTATTTTATGCAAGATTGTTTTTATCTCGTCTTCTATCTTTGCTTGTTTTAGAAAGTGATTGAATGCTTTTGTTGTTACTACAAATGCTTGTGGAACTGGAAATTTGGCGTTGTACATTTCTCCCAGATTTGCCCCCTTCCCACCTGCGAGATTGATATCTTTTTTTGATAGGTCACTCAACCATAGAATATATTTATCACCTGCTTTCGCCATAGAATACCTTGGGGTAGGGATTATATAAATATTTGGTCTGCGTTTTCCAAGTTAACAAAAACAATGGTTACCTCGTTAATTTAAGATAAACATCCTGTACAGCACTCGGAAGTCTTTCTGAATTTGGAACCACCACGTGTCTTATTCCCTTAACAAGATCCTTATCCTTCTCGCTTTTGAGTTCTCTTGTTACCATTACACAAGGCTGTATCCCTTTTAATCTAGCTTCCCTTAGTGCCATTCTTGTATCTTGTATCGCGTACTCTCCATCATATCCTTCATCTTTCGGGTTGAAATCTGTAACATATAAAAGTAGACGGTTTTTGTATGGCTGTCTTCTTAATAATTCTGTTGTATGTCTTATTGCTGCTCCATCTCTGTTGCTCTCTTGCGGCCTTAGTGAGCTTATTCTTCTCTCTGTCGCAGGACTAAATTGCTCTTGAAAATCTTTTAAATTGAAAAAGTTTACATTGTCCTTTCCGTGCCCTGAATATAAAAAAACGGCATAGGGATCCTTTAGCTCTTCTAGCCCTAGGGAGTAATATAGAATTGTCTCTCTTAAAATATCCAAAGGTCTTGCGCTGCTATCGCCAATAAAATCTCCTGAAGATCCACTTATGTCTCCTAATAATGCTGTTGCCACACTTCTCTTGTTTTTATAAGTTCTATAATATAATTTTTCTGACGGTGTCTTGCCTGCTTTCTGGTCTGCTTTTGCTTGGACTGCTGCAGCATAATCCAATTCTCCGCTATGCCTTCTCTTTACCTTAGTCACCTCCCTCGGCTTTATCCTTCTGAAATGCTCCCTTACCCTTTTGATCGTTCCTTCTTTGTCTGAATATAAACCGTCTATGAATTTTCTTGAGCCTTCTTGAGCTTCTTTTTCTACCACAGTTACAAAGTCTCCGTTATACTTGCCTCCGTCGTGATCCCACTCATGATACTTTGCCCCTTCCGCTGTGGCCTCCATTTCTTCTATTGGTTCCTCTTTTGGACCACTTGATAACTTTATCCTTTCTGTAATCTCAGATTCTTTCTTGATGGTTGGGTCATCTTCTATCTCTGCCCCCTCTAGCATTGATGAAATATTATACGTGGCCCTTAATGAATCTTCCACCCTTGCATCTGGGGCTCCGAGCGTGTCTAATTCCTTTGTTGCTTTTTCATACGTTGTTTCTAGCTCCTCTTCTAAAGTTAACGAGGTTTTTTTTGCTAATGAATGATGTAAGAGCGCTTTCAATAATGGGCTTCTTTCTTTTGATTCGGACATTAGGAATACATTATTTGCTTCGTCCATGTAATTAACAAGTCCCGGGTATGTCTCTCTCAATCTTGATCCAACTCTTGCTAGCTCTGAAAGATAAAAAACCCTAGAAGCTAGCTCTGGATTTGGAAAAGCGGCTAAAACATCTTTTATTGTGTCTGCTTCTTTTAGCTCCAAATCTGGAAGCTTTCTTTCAACGTCCTCTGTATTAAAATCGAAGGTTCCAAATTCAATCATCCCACATTGATAACTTGTTAATACTTTATAGAACTTGGAATTTGCCTCCTTATCTTTGAATAAAGAAACCCTTGATGGAAGGCGAATTGTCTTCCCATCGGTCATTGGTATTGTTGGTGCCCCCATATCAATACCTCTAATCTCTAATGGCTCTCTACAGAGCGCATGTGCATATTCATTCATTACCCCCCTTATCTCACCAAGATTTACTTCCCTCTCGGCTACTTCTGTCAGGTCTGCCGGATTACTATCCACAACTAGCTCCACTAAAGATGAAGGAGATTGGGACTCGGAACCCATCTTTCCAAACCAGCTTCTAAGATCTCTATGCCCCATCTTAAACAACTCTGGCGTTCTATCGATAAGGCTTATTGTTGCTTCTTTGTATGCCTTCACCCTGTTCTCAATTACTTCCTTATCTAAAGATGCGGCCTCTGCTAAGTGTTTTGTGTCTTCGAAGAAATCTCTCGCCATGTTCACGGCAAATTCCCTCTGATGTTCTGGCATAGCAGCATATCTATAAAGGAGTTTTTCAAAAAAAGCGAGGGTCTTTGAATTCGATGCTAAGGGTGTGCCTTTTCCGGTTGGGACCATTCTTGCAAAATTAAACAGCTCGACATAGTCCTTTGCCCCCATCAGGCCGCCGGATTCTTCATCTGGTTTTATTGTTTCATTAATCCTGAAGGTCCCTTCTTGACATTTTTTTAGAGTAATTAGAAATCTTTCTTCAAATCCCCTAAGGCCCTCATATCCTCCCGCTTCGATTAAGCTTTCGAGCGCACCAATGTATTCTTGTGCTTTTTGTAAGGTTGGCCCCACTCCTAGGGCTATTTTTAAGTCTCCTGAAAGATCTAATGCTGCTTCTTTAAGCCTTGGAGATTCTGGAAAATTTTCTAATTTTTCCCATACAAATTCTGCTCCATCTGCCCCATATTCTTTAGACCTTGCTATTTCAAGAGCCTGCATAGTATTCTCTGCGTATGTTCCTACCCCGCACCTATTAGATCCCATTTCTGAATTTCTGAATTTCTCCAGGATATTTAATAGCCTTGTTTCCTTCCCTTGTCCAAGCTTTCTTGCTCCTCCGGCTGAAAGATTAAATCTTGCGAGCTCTTTTCTTTTTCTATCTAGAGACCCTGGCTGAGAATTTATTTTCTTTAAAAGATTGCTGAATGTTCCCAAATTAGACAATTCAATTCCTGGCACATCTCCATCTCCCGTTACTGCCTTTGTTAGATAATCCATCAAGTTGTCTCTCCCACGACTTTTTTTCATCACTAGCAAATCTTCTATTTCGGCTCGCCATTTCTCAAATGATCTTGGAAACTCTTCATGTCTCTTTTCCAGGACTAGGGGAACTCTTGACGTAATGCCAAGCACCTCCTTTTTGTGTTTAGATTCTAGAAAAGAAGACATCCAGCTATAAATTTTTTCTCTTCCCTCGCTACCAGCTAGTCGTTCAGAAGTAGAAAGGGCTCCATATGCGTTTTTTATGAAATGATATAGTGGATTTGGTAATTTGGGAATTAATTCCTTGCTAACCTCTTGATGGAATTTTTCTCCTAAAGCTAGGAGTCTTCTCCTCCCATCTACGCTCTCGCCCTCTACTAGAAAATCTGTGAACCTGCCTAGGCTTGGCGTATACCAGTTAGGGGCTTTTCTTTTTCTGTCATTCGCCTCTCTTGTTTTGCAATTTTCTAAGAAATGTTCTTCTAGTCCTACACAAGCTTCTAGCGAACTGACATCCATCTCCAGGCCATTCATGCTGGTTCTATGCGCTATCTTGCCAAGAAACCTAGATAAAACCCTTGGTCCATATAGCTCCCCAGAGGAAGCTCTTCCTATTGCCTTCACGGCTACATCGAATAACTTAGGATTTTTTGCTAGGCTAACATATGCACTATAATCATCTTGGAACCATGGGTATTTTTCAGAAAGATCAAACAGAAAATCTATCTGTGCTTCGGAAAATGACTTCTCGACACCTTCCTCCGCATGCTTTAACCTAACTTCCTTCAGCTCTTTTTCTTTGTTTGTTTGTCTTCTTCGGACCTTTCTTTCTCTTAGTGCAATCTTAGCTAAAGCTCTTACCTTGCTTCTATGAGACATTCTATCCCCTCGGGAAGAAATTCTCTACGACCTCATCCAGGGCTTGTGATAACTCTTTGTAGACATCGTCCGTATCTTCTGTTAAGCAGTTTACAACCGCGTCCTGACAAGCATCTCTTGGAGATATTCCTTCTTTAATTAGAATTCCTGCATCAATTAAAGTCCTTGTACTTGCTCCCTCTTGTAGCGTCCTAAAGTCTCCTTCCTTCATCCCCCTGATTCTTACTCCCAAATCTGCAAGTGCTTTAGCATTCTTGGCGTCAACCCCTGATTCTTCCATTATGATCTTTGCCTCTTGAGCTGGTTCTGGATAATTAAACCTATGTGTTATAAGCCTTTGTCTGCTACTGGGCTTTAGCCTTCTTGTAATATCTTGATAGCCCGGATTCCATGACATAGATAACATACATTCTGGATTTAATTCTGTGACATTTCCTGTTTTTTCATTGTAAAATACCCTTCTTTTTGGTTCCATTACTGGGTGCAATAGGGTCACAAGATCGGGTCTTGCTTCAACAATCTCATCAAGGTACAAGATTCCACCTTCTTTTGCCCATCTCTGTAAAATTCCCGGCAGGTAGTCTCCGCTTATCCTTTCTCTCCCCAATAAATCGTCTGAAGTGAGATCTTCGTGGCATGTTACAAAGAAAAGAGGTTTTTTGTCTTTTGCATCTTCGTTTAAAAGATATGACATATGCTCTATAAATCTTGTTTTCCCACAGCCCGTTGGGCCAATTGCTGCAAATGGAATTTTATGCTTATGGGCCGCCTTGAAAATCTTTTTTTCTTCTCCTGATTCTAAATAAAATGGCTCTTCGTCTATCGTGTATTCTTCTATTCTGTATTCTTTTCCGTTTTTCATTTTGATTAATAAGAGTTGTCCTAGATTCCCACTATTGGATCTCTTTTTGGACCCTTGTATGGTACGAAATCATGCCCTTGGATCATTGGTTCGCCTGCATCGATTCTCTTGAACATTTCCTGAAGAATTCTTTGATTCTCTACGTTGTCGTAATCTGTTTCATCTGCTAGGCAAGAGAGAACTTTTTCAGCATTTGTTTTGCCCATTCTGTTTCCCCCAAGATACATGAACGTTTGGTCACGATCTAGATCCATTCTTTGCCCTTCGACCCTGAAAACTCTTGTAATGGATCTTGCGAACTGCTCTGGAGTGTATAGCTTTAAGCTTTCATTATACTGCCATCCTGGTATTTTTACATCTACAACATGTTTTGGCCTTGGAGAAAGAACAACCCTACTAACAGGGTCACTTTCGTATCTTGCTAGCTGGTTACTTGTCTTAAACCCTTTAAGATCTCTTCTTCTTCTCCCAACCTTAAACAAAGTTGAGTATGTATCATGATTTGGATGTGCTTCTGGCATATACCAGGTCAGATCTATATATCCATCATTAATTCTATCTTCCACTGAATCGTCTGTTTTGGGTATTCTTCTTGGCATATGTTATTTTGTTGCAACTTGTTTATAAAGCTTTCGGTATTGTAACTATTCTATAGATACAACAGATACAAATGTTAACGCTCAAATAACATCTAAAATGCCTTACTCAACGTAACCGCCCTTCTGGAATTCCCAAAGCTTTGCATACTCTCCGCCTTCTGTAATTAGTTCTCTGTGTGTTCCTTTCTGCTCGATTTTTCCATCTTTCATTACAACAATCATGTCTGCTTTCATGATGGTTGACAGCCTGTGGGCGATAATAATGCTTGTTCGGCCTTCCATTAGCTTTTCAAGATCTTGTTGAATTTGCCATTCCGTTTCTGAATCCAAAGCTGAAGTTGCTTCGTCTAGGACTAGTATTTTTTTATTGGCCAATATGGCCCTAGCTATACTAACTCTCTGTTTTTCTCCACCTGAAAGCTTTACTCCCCTCTCTCCGACAATTGTATTCTCCTTTTCTGGAAACGTTGAGATTATCCTGTCTAGTTGTGCAAATTTGATTGCTTCCATTACGTCCTTTCTTTTGGCTTTTGGGTTCGCAAACTTAATATTGTTATACACTGTGTCGTCAAATAAAATACATTCTTGCGGCACGATAGACATCTCACCACGAAGAGATTCTTGCTTTACATCTTTTATGTTTTGCCCGTCTATTATGATCTCTCCATTCTCTATATCATACAACCTGTAAAGAAGTTTCACCAAGGAGGTCTTCCCACATCCCGAATGCCCGACGAAGGCAACTGTCTTGTTGGCAGGGATCTTTAGATCGAATTTCTCGAAAATCTTTCTATCTTTTGTGTAGCCAAAATCTACCTTATTGAACTCTATTCTTCCCTTCTCTATTTCTAGATTTTTTGCCCCTGTCTTATCTTTGATGTTGTTTTTTGTCTTTCCATATTCGAATAGGTCCTCCATGTCCGTTAAGGATCTGGAGATGTTTCTCATTGAGTGGGAAAAGTTTCTGATCGCTCCCAAATAACCAAGATAAGCTGTATAAACAAATGTTACTGTTCCCAATGTTATATTCCCTGCAATAAATTCTTTAATTGGTAAGACGAGAAGAGCCAAGAACCCAATGGCTACAAGTGCCTTTCCTGATATGTCTGCCCATTTCCAATAATACCATCCCCTAAGATCTTCCTTAAATGTCTTGTCAACAAATCCTCTGAATATCTCTTTTACATTTTTGTTCTTTCCAAAGTATCTCACAGAGTCTATGTTTGTAAATATATCTGCTAAATTAGCTTTTTCGCTATCTTGTGCCCTGTTAAATGAGATCCTGTATTTCTGATATCTTTTTGTCACAATTATAGTATTAATAAGGTAAATAATGGAAAATCCGAATAAGACTAAAGACTGAACCCAGCTAAAATACGCAAATACTCCAGATAAGATAAGTATCTGAACAATGAATGGCGCAACCTCGTGCGTAAGGCTCCCGCTAAAATTATCAACAGCATTAGAACAACGATTTATTCTTGAGATTAGACTTCCTGTTTTGTGTGTCGTGTGAAACTCATGATCTAAATCAAGGATATGGTTGAAATATGTATTTTTTATATCTTCGACAATCCTAGCTACCATTTTTCCTTGGAAATGAATACGCACCACATCAGTAACTATTCTCAACAACTCCAAGGATACATATATGACGAATAGAACTAGGAGGGTTTCTAAGAAGATATCTAGAGCTATTATCCCAGAGCTATATTCTGTTCCCCTATCTATGATAACCTTAAAAATGAATTTGTCAACAAGGGCCAAGCCTTGGAAAACCACAACCAAGAAGAGTGCTAAGAAGAGTTTGAACTTGTGCTTTCTAGCAAATTTCCAGTATTCACTAAGAACGTATCTGTAATTTACCTTTCTGTTGTATCTGTCTTGTTCTGTCATTTTATTGTTATCCTATAGTTTTTTATAGTTTGTTTGCTTTGTTAGTCCATGGAAGATAGCCTTTCGCGAAGATCTCCTGAAGCCAGTTCATCGGACATTTTTTTCCATAGATGTCTTGATCTTGAAGAGTCAGAGGATCCTCAAGAATAACCCTTTTATAATTCTTGCAAACTAGAGTTTTTAATTCTTTCTGAAAACCCTACCCTGTAATGATCTTCAGGCTATCTTCGTCTTCTAGTCTATGGTCTAGGCCGACTTTTTGATTAGGAAACTTTGCACTAGTCCCGCTAATAACCGCTTCCTTAAATTCCTCCAATATTTTCTTATGAATTCCCTCAATCGCTTCTTTTACTGTGGATCCCTTTTGAAGAATTATCGGCTCTTTCTTGTCTTTTGTATAAACTCTGATAAGCCTGCTTTCTTCCCATATTTTATCTTTAAGCTTCTCTAAACCTATCCCTGTAGATGTAGAAGTCAGGACTAGGTTCTCCTTAAATTTCATCTTTATCCTGTTAATATTCTTCTTTGAATCTTGTGAATCGACTTTGTTCCCAACTATAATCATTGGCTTTTCTATATTGGCCTTTTTTAGCTCATTAAAGATTGCTTCTGATTTGGTGAGTGGTTTCGTTAAATCGATCATGAAAATTATTCCATCTGTATTCTTTACAATCCCGATTAGCCGCTTCCCTCCTCCCGCATCCTCGGTTGCTCCTTCTATTAGTCCTGGAAGATCAACAATTTGGATTTGTGCTCCATTTAATTTTATTATTGCTGGGATTGGCTTTAGAGTGGTAAAATCATAACTTGCAACCTTTATGTCCATCCCTGATAATTTTGATAACAACGAACTCTTCCCAACACTTGGTCTTCCGACTAAGACAAATTGTTTGTCTCCTTGCCTTGGAACCCCTAACCAATCCTGGTGCTTTATTTTTGAGCGTGTTTTTGCTTTGCCTATTTCTTTAGTCAAATTCTTTCTAATCTCTCCGTATGGTCCGTTGTGGTAATCCGGTAGTCCTTCTAGAATTTTTTTAATTTCTTTTATTCTCGTTCTTCCAGTTAGGCCGATCAATCTTTCTCGTATTTTACGTTTTTGTATATCTGGTGGTAATGCCATGTTAGAATTATGTTGCGAATTAATTTATAATCTTGCATAGATGTCCCCTGCAGCAGCAGGAAGTCAAGCTTGGGTAAAAAAATTAAAAACAGAGACAAGTCTAGAGGCGCACAATTCTCTCTCTATTTCTGTTAACTTATCCATAAAAAAACTATGTATGGTGATTTTTTAAATCTTTCTATTATTCAAAGACCACGATGTCGCGTCCGATGAATTGCCCCGGCCTTCCCTCAAAGATTGGGCCCGTTACAACCTTCAATCCAGTTTCCTCCTCCACTAATGAACAATCCACTCCAGCTTCCCTAATTTTTGGAAATGTAATTGCGATCCTTGCGCTTTCTTTCTTGATGCTCTTGAAATATTTTAATAGGGGCATAATAAACCTTTCAAAATTTTCAATGGTTTCCCTGGCTTCTTGTCTGTTTGGCCTGTGTCTAACTATTTTGCCAAGAGGAGTTTCTGTTGCTATGGCATCAAATTGCTTGTCTGGAACTTTTCTCGCGTCTCTCCTTTCTATGATGTAAGGTTTCATTATTTTGAAGTTCTTCTTGAGCCATGACATGTTACTTAGGGCTCCCTTAATTGCGTTTGCATCTCGATCTACTCCATAAACCTTCATTCCCCTAACCAGGGCTTCGATTAAGATCCCACCTATTCCACAGAAAGGATCCAGGACAAGGTCGTCTTCTTTCGCTCCTGCTAAGTTGATTAGTATTTTTGATAATCTCGGCGAGATAGCAAGCTCTTCTCTTCTTACTGGCTTTTCCATGTCTCTAGACTTTACACCCTCATAATCATATTCTTGACTTAGCGTTCCGAAGTAGAATTTATCATCTAGTGCTGATAGGAAAAAGCAAACATCTGATTTTGGAATTTCGAACTTTTCTCCTCCTTGTGACTTCATTCTTTGTCTTCCGTGCTTTAAAACTGCTTTTCTTTTTTCGCTTTTGAATTTTTCTTTTAGAATTTCTTCGTCAACGTTCCCAAAGACCCCGTATGTAAATTTGTCAGAATCAAATAAGTCCTCTTTGTTTATGTAATCTGCAACTTCCTCTTCACTTCCTTCGCTTAGAACCTCTCCGGACTTTATTGTTCCTCCAAGATCCTGGATGTCTATTTGTGTATTTAACTCAAGAACCAAATAGTTTTCCTCAAATAGAATTTCTTTTGGTTCAAGATTTCTTGTGTCAGCATAAGCCAAGATCTCTGCTTTGGATAATTCTGGGTTCCTTCCTAGGATAAATATTTGTTTCATAAAAAACTGCATTAATCTATATATAAAAATCTACCTAATCCAGGTTAACAGTTCCAACAGCACACGGCAATCTTGCCTTTGCTGATTTGATTAACTTTCTAGCTTCGATTTCGCCCTTCTTTGTCTTAACCCCGAGAATAAACATCATCTGCCCTTTCTTAACAAATGCCGCTCTGCCCATTGTCTTTCCAAATGCACGACTCATTCCAGTCTGCATACGATCGGCACCCGCGCCAGTAAGCATTTTATTTTCTCTTAAAATATGATGTGGAACAATTTTGATTTCTAAGTAGAATTCTTTTCCAACTCTTTCTTGTAAGAATCTATTAAAATACTGACGAATTGCTTCAATTGAATTGTCTCTGACTTGCACATTCTCTTTAGAAACTACTCCGATCTTGACTGCGTATTCCCCTTTGTCGTAGCCAGTTATATCTCCCATCTTGAACTTAACAATTTTTGAGTTTGGGATTGTTTTTATGTAAGATTTTTTTCTTTTCTTAGAATTTCTTGTAAATGGTCTTGCATATCTCTTTGTGTAAGCTGAAGCTTTTCTTAATGCCATTACTTCTTTCCTCCAATTTCAACTTCAGTTCCAATTGCTTGCCCTGGCAATCCTCTTTCAAAAATGGCTCTAATTACTCCGTTATTCCCATGTGCACTTGACACTATTCCATTGATCTTCTTAGATTCTTTTCCTGCAGAAGTCCAAATAACCTTCTTTCCAACTAGTTCTTTTGCCTTATCTCTACTATCAATTCCCTCTACTTCTATCAAAAAGTGCCGAGGCTTATAGTTCTTTCTTCCACGTCTAAATTGTACTACGATTCCTTTAGTTTCTGCCATAAAAAATTATGCAAAATATGGTTTTTAAAGGTTAGGGTATCTTTAGTAAATCAACTCAAACTCGCCAAAAATCTTTCTTAGTGTGTCAAGGGCCTTGAAGTTGATCTTGGTTTCTTTGCTCTTCTTGACCATCTCCTTTTGAACCTCTTCAGGTGTTGCATCTATAAGCTTGTTCCCCTCTAGCCTCTGTATTTTCTGTCCTTGGATTATGTATGTATTCTCTAAGAAAAATACTTCTGCGCTTAGGTCTTTTCCTTTTATCATAAATTTCTTACGGTCCATACTGAGAAACTCACATCTCTGGTTATGCTCAACAAGGAGGTTGGTTATTTCTGTGGCAAATCTTCTTGCTGTTTCAACATCCAATCTTAACTTATATACTTCTGCTGGGGTTAGTGCTTTTTTGTCTTTCTTGGTTTGTTTCTTTCCCATTACTTCCCTTTTCACCTTTGCTATAAACTTGAGATCTGTAAGATGTCTTTTTGGATACTTCCCTGTCTTGATAAATTCTTTTTCAAAAGCCTTGATGATTGCTGCTTCTTCTTTTTTGTTTAATAGCGTCTCCAACATCTCAAATAAGCTTTTATACACATCGTCGATTGTCTTCTCTCGCACTCTTTGCTCAATCTGCACTCGAAGCTCCTTAAGCCTTCCCACATAATCTAGGGCATCCTTTGTCATTGAAGCAAGTTGGTTCCCGTCAACATCTCCTGGCTTAACTTTTCCATGTTCATAATTCTTATACATCTTTAGGGCTATATTCTCGAAAATGTCTGCATATTTCTTTTCTAGAAGTTTCTCTTTCTCTACAAAAACCTCCTTAACGCTTTTTACGGTATCGTAAACATTCTGTGGCGCAAGCCCATAAAGCATTAAGAGTCCCTGTGATGGGTTCATTGTCCCCCAGTATAAATCATGCATTACTATGTCGAATATTCTTCTGTCCACATTTTCCTTTAGCTTGTCTCCAGCACTCATAAACATATCAATTGCTTCTGGGCTTGGCTTGATTCTACCCATTCTAAGAAGAGATTTCCAAGGTAAAAATGCTCCTCTGTCATAAAGTGGTACTCCATCCCTAATTGCCGTAAATGCCACCGGCTCTGTATCTTTTACTCTCTCCCAGAAATCCGTCAAAAGCCAAACCTGCATGTTGAAATCAACCTTAACTCCCGCAATTGCCATTGCTTCACTACTGAATGAGTGAATTATTCCCCTTAGCTTTTCAAGAAGTTCGATTCTTCCCATTCGCTTGACATCTGTATCATCGATAATTATGAAAACGTCTATGTCGCTTGTCTTCTTCGTGTCTCCTCTAACGAAACTACCATTCATTGCATATGTGGTTACATATTTCTCAAATTTTCTCAATACAAGAGATTTGTGAACACTTGAGACTCTTATCCCGGCAAGAAAACCATTTTTATCATAAACAGGGAAGCTCATGGCAACTGCTTCGAATGTATCAAACTTTGAATCTAATCCTAAATTCCAGATGTCTACTGGGGTTAAAACATGTACCCAGAACTTATTATTAACTTCTTTCCCTATTTTAATCATTTCAAGCCGAATTTTTCCAATATTTTTAAATTGCTTTTCTGGTATTACCGTAATAACGTGTATTAGATCTCTTTTTCTATCTGCTTCTGGAACCTCATAATCTTCCTCTATGATTTTATTTGCTTGTGCTGGGGTAACACCAATGGCTTCTATAAACTTGAATTTTTCTCTTGCTTTTTTTGCAAAGTCATCAATGTCTTTCTTGGCCTTATCTGCTTCTTTCTTTTTTAGAGTTTCGGCAATTTCATTACTGATTGGCAAATTTGGCATCTTTGCCTTTGGAATATAATCATTTGATAAATTCTGCTCCACAGAAGCTTTCTCGATACCCATGTTTCGTGAAATTCTTTTTAGTATATAAAGGTTGTTGTTCTAAAGTGATAAGAAAATATGGCCCGAGGAGGAATCGAACCTCCGCCATCTCGGTGTAAACGAGGCGGTCTACCATTAGCCTACCGGGCCGTAAATGAACAACATATTGAAGACTTTTAAAGTTTACTCTATATGAAAAAGGTTATAAAGCAGCATATCCTTCATGAGCTATACACATTAGTGATTATAAGGAGGTGTTAATATATGAAAAGAGATAAAAGAGCTGTATCTGCAATTGTTGCTACTGTTTTGATAATTGGTATTACTGTGGGTATTATTGCTCTTGTTGGAAACTTCTTAGCTGGAATGGTTAGAGATAACTTACAGGGTGGAAGCGCATGCTCTACTGCTGCATTACAAATTTCGATTAAGACTGAAGGATATACTTGCTATAATGAGGGTGCTTGGTCAATAGCAGACAATGAATCTACGCCAGATGTTAATGAGACTTCTAGCGGGGGGACTCTAAATGTTCAGGTCGCTTATGGTTCTGAAAATGTTAGCTTGTCAGGAATCAACATTATCCCAAAGCTTGGTGGTGAAGGCCTGGGAAAATACCTTGTTACAGAGGGCTTACCAGAGACTGGACTTACAAAGGTGCTGAGTATTAATCTTACTGAAAAGCCAGATGAAGTTGCTATTATGCCAGTAGTAATGGTTGGTGAAAGCGATAAAGAATGTTCTACTACTGAATACGTTGCAGTACTCAACTGTTGATTTTATTTTTTTTATTTTTTTTATTTCTTGTTTTTTGATCTATTGACTGGAGTATAATAATTCTTAAAAGGCAGATCCAGTTTTACATCTAATGGCAGATGAAGTAATTAGTAATGAAAGTGAAAGAATCCTCGGTCGAGATGCACAAAGAAACAATATTCTTGCTGCCAGGGTTATCTCTGAGACTGTTAAGACAACGCTTGGCCCTTCTGGGATGGATAAAATGTTGGTTGATAGGGCTGGCGGCGTAACTATCACTAATGATGGAGCAACTATATTAGACGAGATGGAGATTGAGCACCCTGCTGCAAAGATGATTGTGGAAATCGCAAAAACGCAGGAGGAGGAAGTAGGAGATGGAACCACTACGGCTGTTATGCTTGCTGGAAAATTATTAGAAAATGCAGAAACCCTCTTGGACAAGAAAATTCATCCCACTTCTATTGCGAAAGGATACCGGTGGGCTGCTAATAAGGCTTTGGAGCTTTTGAAGGAGCTTTCATTTGAAATTGATGGCGAGGATGATCTTCTCAAGATCACACATACTGCAATGACTGGGAAGGGTGTTGAATACGCTAAAGAAAAGCTTGGCTCTGTAGTCGTTGACTCTGTTAAGGCCGTTGCCAATGGAAGAATTTTAGATACTGAAAATATTCGCATTCAAAAAAAGAAGGGCCAGGACATTGAAAAGAGTTCTTTGATTAGAGGTATTGTTTTGGATAATGGGAAGGCCAACACCCACATGCCCGAGAGAATTGAGAATGCAAAAATTGCTTTAATAGAAGAATCTTTAGAGGTTAAAGGACCAGAGACCGAGGCAAGGATTTCCGTTTCTAGCCCAGAACAATTACAACAATTTATTTCTCAGGAAGATAGAATGCTTAGGGATAAGGTTGAAAAATTAAAAGCTGTCGGTGCTAATGTCGTGATTTGCCAGAAGGGAATTGATGAAGTTGTTCAGTTTTATTTAGCAAAAGAAGGAATCTATGGCGTACGTAGGATCCCCAAGAGTGATATGCAAGCTATTGCCAAGACAACTAGTGGTAGAATAATTTCAAAGCTGGATGAGATTGAAGAGGGAGATCTTGGGGGTGCAGGCCTTGTTGAAGAAAAAAAGGAGAATGATGATTTTATGACCTATATTACAAATTGTGAAAAGCCAGGCGTTGTTACAATTTTGATTAGGGGTGGAACAGAACATGTTATTGATGAAGTAGAAAGAGCTATCGAGGATGCACTTGGG
>NZCX01000029.1 GCA_002688415.1 Candidatus Pacearchaeota archaeon | reverse complement strand
TTGGAAAATTAATTAAGGAAAGAGGTATTGAAGAGTATGAACTAACTAACTGCCCCCCAGTTTATTCTTATTGTAATACCCACATGAATTATGAACCACATGGAGTCTGTTCGGTTTATATAGAGAACGAATTTTTCCCCGAGGAAGCAACTAGGATTTTCAAAGAAACTTTGGAGGCCAAATTGGAGTCCGCAACAGACTAATTACTTTTTTCAGAAATACTCCTTTATTTTTTTTAAATTTCTTACTTGCCCTCAATCTACAAAACAATTCTGCAAAGCTTCCCATAATAAACTAAGGAAAAATTCCATTTCTAACACCTAGAAAAGAAAATTATGGCCTGGATAAGCCAGTTTTTTTTCTAACCAACTAAAACAACATAAATACTTTTCCCATATATAGTGCATAGGCCAATAAGAATATTATTCCTTCCCAAATCGTTAGTTGCTTATCTTGAATGGTGAAAAGATACAACAAGCTAACACCAATCAAAACAGGAACGCTGAACGTAACCATAGCGGCTGGAACAACTAAAGTACCGACCATCGAAGCAACTCCTAATACTGCAAATGAATTGAAAATATTACTACCCAAAACATTACCAAACGCCATCCCGGCATTACCTTTTCGAGCGGCTGTAATACCAACGACCAACTCCGGCAATGAAGTACCAATGGCAACGGCACTTAACGCTATTACCTCCTTGGCTATATTAAGAATTGCAGAAATCTGAATAACAGAGGATACTGTATATTTTGCTCCTAAGAAGATAAACAATCCACTAATAAGAATAACCAAGAACTGGAACAGCAACCCCTCTTTCCTTAATTCTTTCTTTTCACTCTTAATCGCTTTTTCCTGTGCTGAGCTTGACTTTCTAGCCGAAATCCCTGCAAAAGCAAAATAAGTTGCTACTCCCAGAATTCCGATGCCACCTTCCCACATATTGATAACTCCATCAAAAGCTACAATAAAAATAAATAGAGCAGATGCGAAAAATATTGGCAAGTCAACTTCAATCATCTCATATTTTGTTTCTATTTTCTTAGCAAATATAGCAACCGCACCAAGAACCAATAATATATTCGCTATATTTGAACCAACCACATTACCAATTACAATCTCCGATGCACCTGCGCTAACTGCAAATATTGAAGAAATTAACTCAGGCAACGATGTCCCAACAGCTACAATAGTAACTCCAATGATGAAAGCTGGGATACCAAGCCTCAAGCCAATCTTTTCTGCCGCTTCTGTGAAATAATCGCTTGCCTTTAATAGAACAGCCAGGGCTACAACAAAAACAACAATCCAAACTAAAATTAAAGGTATCATTTTTTATTCCTCACAAACTTTGTTTTAGGCTCTTCTCCAGGCCTGTGGGTTCCCAATCTATACTCTTTTATTCCCTTTGGAACCTTGTACCATCCACCCTTGATTAGATATTTATTATAATATCTTGGTTTCCCCATTATATCAAAAATTTCTTGTCCTGATTCAACAATAACTCCTCCGCTAGTCCCTCTAATATTTTGCAGATCCCTAATAATTAAAAGAACCAGAACCAGGGTTGTAGCAAGCAAGACCGTTATGACCTGTGAGTAAAGTGCTTGATTCCTTAAATAAAATATGCTAAACAAAATTATCGAGGCAAGAATGACAAGTACAGACCACCTTCCCTTCCCCAATCTTTCACGAGATTTCGAAGAAGCAGCGTTTCTGGCACTTTCTATATCTGACATTAGCTTTAGCATCCTACCATATGCCTGCGGGTTCTTAGCTACCTTAACTTTTCTTATTTCATCCCAAATTCCCATAAAATAAGCAAGATTTTCCTTATATGGATATTTTGTAGTCCCATAAATATCATAAATTCTGATATAATAGGAATCAATCAATTCTCTTATCTTCTTTGAAAAGCCCTCTCCGATTAATTGAGAAGTTTTATATAACGATAGAAAAAGAGCATCTTCCTGTGAAGCAGAAGCTTTTATTATGGAATATTTGCCGACGGACCTAGAAATAATAAACCCAGCAAAGATGGCAAACAAAAAAGTACTAATTGTTAAAATCAATTCTATGTCTTGAGAAGGGCCTTTCCCTGGGACAAAAAAAGTCACCAAGACAAAGACAACAAGCGCGATCAAACTCCCCTTAATAGAATCTATATACCTCATAAACAAACATCCTCAATAAACTTTATAAATATATCTTTCTCAAGTATTTTATGTTCCCAGAAATAATTGGATATCTCGGGGGAGTACTTTTAATCCTAAGCTTTTTACCGCAAATAATCCAATCTGCTAGAACAAAAAGCGTTGAAGACATAAATCTTTATCTGGTATTACTTACTTTTCTAGGAACTTTGTTCTGGGTAGCCTATGGTGTTTCAATAAATAATCTACCAATAATACTAATGCAGACAATATTCGCCCTTCTTGTTTTCACAGAACTATGCTTAAAGATAATATATTCAAGATAAAATCCTACGACCAAAACACCTAAAAACCCTAAATTTCTCTTAAGTATACCAGTGGAATAGCCAATAGGGCAACCTGCTTAAATGCAATGGATTGTTAAATGAATCCTGGTTGTTCAGGAAGGTCCGCACATCCCGAGTGAATTTATTCATTTGGACAAAAATACTAACGAAAGTTGGGCGTCGCGAGGCGTGGCTCTGGTATAGAAACGATCCGATTCAATTCGGCTGGAACGAACACCCTGTTTGATGCAACCGGTTTTACCCGGGCTTTCGTCGAAGTACACATACTGAGACGAATGACTCGTTCGTAGAACGGGGCTTAGTCAGATGTTGGCACAGACTGTCTGAATACAGAGTCTGACAGAAAGCGGCCTATTTTCCACTGGTTTCCTTCGGGAAAAAAGAGTTCTGATAAATATTAAAAATGAAAATGATAACGGGCAAACAAATATCTGCAATAAGAAATGCGATAAGATTAGGTAAGATTCTACAAAGAAATCATCCAGAAATAAAAGATTTATATGGGCCACACACTCATTCAGAAATTGTGAGGATTCTTAAAATAGATACATTATATTGTGTTCCAAATTCTGTTGCAATTACTGCAATATGGCATGCAATTAGAGGCCACAAGGGGGGATTTAGAGTAGTCTCTTATTCAGGACTTTTAAGTTTGGTAGAAGCAGAGAATATTAGTAGGGAACATTGGGTTAAACAAGGAATAGAAAGAAGTGCTGAACAATTTATTAAAGGAACCGGTTTACGTGGAAGAACTTTTGAGGAAAATAGTAAGGCAGGTAAAAAAGGTTATAAAAAAGGGCTGGAAGGGAAATCTAATGATGAACTTAGGGAGTATGGCAGGAGAGGTTATATATCTGGATTATCTAAAATGACTTTTGAACAACGTAGTAAAGCACGTTGTAAAGGGGCAAAAGCTAGAGGAGAAACCCTTTGGTCTATCAAGGAAATAGAAACTCTTTACCAATTATCTCAGGAGGCAGAATATCAGTATTCTAAGGGTGCTAATACGGGCAAACCAAATAAAAAGTTAATAGCCTCTGAATTAAATAATATGTATCATGATGGGAAAAATATTAGGTGGCAGGAATCTGTTTCTAGTCGACTTAAAAGATATAGGGCATCTTTAAAAACAAAGGCTTCTTAATAATTTTATGAAAATACTTTTTATCTGTAAATATAATCGTTTTAGAAGTAAAATAGCAGAAGCTCTTTTCAATAAACTAAATAAAAATCCTAAATTCTCTTCAAGAAGTAGGGGGATAATAAAGGGAAGACCAGTAAGTGATATTCTACACCAAATTGCTAAGAAAATGAATTTTGAGATAAAAACTCGTCCAAAGGGGATTAGCACATTAGACTTAATCTGGCAAGATATTATTGTTATTGTAGCAAATGACGTTCCAAAAAAAATATTTAGTGGACAAAAAAAGTACGGGAAAAAACTAATTATTTGGAAAATTGCTGATGCTATGGATAATTCTAAAAAGGAACAAAAAAGGATAGCCGAATTAATTGAAAAAAAAGTTAAATCACTAATAAAAGAGTTTTCTTAATCAACGCCATAACTATTCCCACTATAAAAAATCAAAAAACTCAAACCTTAAAAACACTACGACACTTTCTCAATTATGAAACAAAAACTTGAACTACTTGCACCAATAAGTGACTTCACCATGCTACATTCAGCAATAGAAGCTGGAGCCAACGCGGTTTACTTTGGCTTGAAAGAGTTCAACATGCGAAAAACAGGAAAGAATTTTACATTAAAGGACTTAGATAAAATAGAAAAGATCTGCAAACCAAAGAAAATCAAAAGATATCTAACATTAAACGTAATCATCTACAACAATGAACTAAAAAAAGTAGAAAACATAATCAAAAAAGTCAAAGGAAAGATAAATGCAATAATATGCTGGGACCTTTCTGTAATCCAACTTTGTAAAAAGCACAAAATTCCATTTCACATATCAACACAAGCTTCAATATCAAACGTAGAAGCTGCAAAATTCTACAAAAAACTTGGAGCAGAAAGAATAGTTCTGGCAAGAGAACTCAACTTAAAACAAATAAAAGAAATCAAAAAGAAAGCCAAAATAGAAGTTGAATGCTTTGCTCATGGTGCAATGTGTGTTTCTATCTCAGGAAGATGTTTTACTTCACAATTCCAAAGCAATCTTTCTGCCAACAGGGGACAATGCTCACACCCGTGCAGAAGAGCCTATGAGATAAAAGACTTGACAGATCCGAAAAGAAAACTAAGGCTAGAAAATAATAGAGTCATGTCGGCAAAAGACCTCTGCACACTTCCTTTTTTAGAACAAATGAAAAAAGCAGGAATAACAAGCTTCAAGATAGAAGGAAGAAATAGAACAGCAGAATACGTATCTATAGTTATCAAGGAATATAGAAAAGCATTAGATAAAAAACTATCTAAAACTGAAATCATTCAATCCATGAAAAACCTGAAGAAAGCTTATAACAGAGGCTTCTCCTCTGGATTCTATATCAAGATGCCGACTTCAGACGATTTTTCATTTACTGAAAACGGTGAACAAACAGAATTCAAAGAGTATGTTGGTAGAATTGAAAGATACTGGCCAAAAGCAAAGGCAGCCTCTCTAAAAATGCATGCTGGAAAAATAAAAGTTGGAGATGAAATCTACTTGATTAGTAAAGATAAGGCAATTAAAAAACTAAAGGTTCCGTCAATGGAAAAACATCATAAAAAAATTAAGCAAGCAAAAAAAGGAGATGAGATAGGAATCAAACTACCTAATTGTGAAAAAGGAACTTTAGTTTATAAAATAGTTAAAAGAAAGATATAAAAACCTCCTCACCCTAAATATAAAATGAACAAAACAGCACTAACCATTCTAATAAGTATCGTATTAACAATAATCCTAGTTTCAACCGTAAACGTAGGAACAAGTCTTTTCTTGGATGAGCCAGACTACAATGATTACTGTGATGACGAAAGAATTGTTCCGCTGAATCCTAATGCAACCGCAGAGGAAAAAGAATCATACAACGAAGAGTATAGCGAATGTAGAGCGGAATGGGATACTGAGAGAGAATCATACAATCAATTAAGATATTATATCTTTGCAACAATTGGATTCATATTGCTATTGGTAGGACTTTTCCACAAGGAAAACCTAATTCAAATAACTGGTTTAGCGACAGGCGGTATTCTAGTATTTGAAGGAATTGTGATAAATCTGCAGAACAAGTTAATAGTATTCATTTCGCTTCTGGCAATGCTAGTTATTTTTGGAATTCTAGGCTATAGAGTTGTTAAGAAATTCTGAGATTATTTAATCTTCCTGTAGATTAAGATTCCTAAAACTAAGATTATTCCACCAAGGACATATCCACCAAGGACATCCGTTAACCAATGAGCTCCAAGATACGCTCTCGTAAATCCGACCAGAAGAATGGATAGGATTATTCCATAAAGGTGCTTCTTCTTGACAAAGAGGTAACCGACCAATCCGAAAAACACCATTGCCATTGTTGCATGTCCACTTGGGAAAGAATATCCAGACTCAAGGATTAAGGATTCTAATGGCCTTGCTCTCTGAAAGATCGCTTTCAAAACTTTAATAAGTATTCCCGTTAATAGGATCATAAGAAAAAAGAAAACGCCTTGCTTCTTTGATTTCAAAAAGTAGAGATTAACACCAATAATAAAAGACAATAAAAGTAGAAGCCATGGCTCGGTTATAATAGCAACGAATTCTGAAAGATGTGTCAGAAAAGGCACCTCGATTGCCTGCATCCAGCTCTGGAATAAAACATCTATTTGCATAACAAAATATACATTCTAGAGTATATAAATGTTTAAAACAGATATCCAATTGGAATAAATATGGGGATGGAAGGAGTATTGTGTTATGCCTTTAGAAATGATGAGCTATTAATGTTAAGAAAGGGCGTGCGAGAAGATGACCCAAACTCACAATTGTATACTGTTTCTGGGGGGAAGATAGATCCGGGAGAAACTCCTATCGTAGCTGTAAAAAGAGAAGTATCACAAGAAACAAACTACAGAATCGAACCAGTTTTTGCTGGAACAGTTTTCTTTAATAATAAAAATCGAACTTTCGATGATTGGCCAAATCCAGAAGATTACTTCGTTTTTGTATATACAGCTAGAAACCCAAAGGGAAAAATGAAAGGAACGAAAGAAGGAGAGCCTATGTGGATACCTCGCGCATCAGTTCCATTAAAACCACAGCACGCAGGAGACCTATACCTATGGGAATGGGTTCAAGAGGGAAAGAATTTCGCTGGAGTAATTACACATAAAGGAAAAGAGATCGACAAAGAAAGAACGCGTGTTGAATTCTTCTAATACCTATAAAACAAAACTAATCCTTCATCATCCCATGCATACAAGCTATCTCCATTGTCGTTCCAGATATTTTGCGTTTCTAATGTTAATTCATCCCCAATCTCTCTTAGGTAAATGTGCGTAGCATCATCCTTAAATGTAATTTCAAAAGGATCACAGCTATTTATCAATACCAACTTCTCAAAATCATCTTCTGAATCATCAAGCCATACAAACTCACCTATTTCCAAGCAACCGAACCGTGAAGACTCCTTCCAAATGCCAACTTTTTCCTCCATAGCTGATTCTTCCGCTTCTTTCATATCAGAGTAATACTCGTCCTTTTGATAATAATACAAACTGGCAAAACCATTCTTTAAAATCAACTCATTCACATTCTCTCCATCTAGAAAAAGATAGCCAAGCGTCCTGCCATACCTATCTTCCCCGAAGTTATCCAAAGAGACTTTCTTTCCCAGAACGAGCTCTTCTAAAAACATCTCTACTTCAAATCCATTAAGCATTCCTGTTTCAGGAGTATTTAATCCCATTAATCTGACCTTGGCACCGCTATCCAATAAAACAGTATCCCCGTCTGTAATATTATCAACGACGTATTCTCTCAAGCCACTATCTCCATAGAAGGCACCTGAGTAAAACCAATACAAAACACCAGATAGTATAATCAAAAGCACAACCCCCTTTTTCCTTTTGGTCCACCCTTTAAGCACAAGTTTTTTCATTACGGTAAATGTAAGAACGCAAGGTTTAAAAGGCTAATTTTATGATAAATATTTATGAGCAAAGTAAGAATCAAATTACAAAGCGTTGATATCAATAAGTTGAACGAAGTTATTGATAGGATAAAAAGTATTTCTAGCAGCGCAGGCGTTCCAATATCTGGACCGATCCCATTACCGACAAAAAAACTAAAGGTTACAACAAGAAAATCTCCATGTGGAGACGGAACAGCAACCTTTGACAGATTTGAAATGAGAATCCACAAAAGAGTTATTGATATTCCCGCAAATGACAGAATCCTTCACAATATTATGAGAATTTCAATTCCAAGAACAGTTAAGATTAAGATTGAAATGATTGATTAAAGTTATTCTAGAGGTGTTGGCCAACAGAAGCCTATTCTGACAAAAAATGCCAACCGATTTAAGAACAAGAAAACTAGCAGAACTCGCAATAAAATGCGTAGAAATGAAAAAAGGAGACAAGGTAGTCCTTTCTGGGAGATCGGAAGCAATTCCCTTCTTGGTTGAATTATACAAGGCCGTTATTCTAAACGGAGGACATCCGATAGTAAAGGTTGGCCTTCCTGGGACAAGTGACTTCTTCTATAAGCACGCGAACAAAGAACAAATAGAATCATTCCCCGACTATTGGCTTGACACCCTGAAACGGGCCCAATGTTATATTGGGATAAGCACAAGTGGGAACACAAGAGAGCTATCAAGCTGCAACCCAAAGAAGATGACCGCCAGAGGAAAGATTGTCCATCCAATTTCAGATTACGTTTGCAACACCAGAGATAAAATAAAAAGAGTAACGATCGGCTACCCATGCTCTGCATTAGCGCAAGATGCCGAAATGTCAGACACAGAATATGAGAATTTCCTTTATGGTGCCTGCCTACAAGATTGGACGAAAATTAAAAAACTTGCAAAAAAGGTCTCTTCAAAATTCAAAAGTGGAAGCTCTGTTCGTCTGGTAGGAGAAAACGTAGACTTAAAATTCAAAGTTCACGGCGACAAAATAGCGTCAGACCTAGAGCACGTAGAGAATATGCCTTCTGGAGAAATTTTCATGGCTCCTGTTAGAGAAAGTCTAAATGGTTATATCAAGTTTGAATATGCGTCAGTTAGAGATGGAAAAGAAATTACAGATATTTACTTAAAATTCAAAGACGGAAAGGTAATCGAGTCATCCGCAACAAAAAATGAGGAATTCTTAAAAGAAATGTTAACAACCGACGAAAATGCATCTTACGTGGGAGAATTTGGAATCGGAATGAATCCAAAAATTGACAAATACACTAACAATCTTTTATTTGATGAAAAAATTGGCGGGACAATACACTTAGCTCTCGGATCTGCCTACAAGGAAAATGGTGGAGGAAATGACTCTGCAATCCATTGGGATCTTGTAAAAAACATGAGTAAAGCAAAGATTATTATTGATGGAAAAATTCTACAAGAAAACGGAAAGTTTAAAGTTTAAAATTATTCTAAAACCCTTGCACTAATTATCTTTACTTCTTCGACGGGCTTATCTTGTGCTCCCGTCTCAACAGCAGCAATTTTATCAACAACATCCATCCCACTAACAACACTTCCAAAAACTGGATGCTTGCTATTTGGAGCTTGCAGATTGTCCCAATCCAAGAAGGTATTATCTACAAGATTAATAAAAAACTGACTTCCGCCAGAATTAGGTCCAGAATTGGCCATTGATAAGCTTCCACGAATATTCGAAGGTCCCTTAACAAATTCATCATCAATAGCATACCCTGGCCCACCCATTCCTGTGCCAGTAGGGTCTCCGCCTTGAATCATAAAATTAGGAATAACCCTATGAAAAATAATGCCATCATAAAAGCCATCTCTAACTAATTTCTCAAAGTTACCTGCCGTAATTGGCATCTGTTCTGAGTAAAGCCCTATTGTAATATTACCGTGACTCGTCTCTAATAAAACTGTTGTGCTTTTTTCTTGTGGCATATTGACTCCTACAACTATCAGAATAATCAGTATTAAAAAGCTTACGGAAACAATCGTCCACATCTTTTTGTTTTTCAGTTTCTTTTTCATATTTTAACGCCCCCACCCCGAATCGAACGGGGATGCCCGTAAGGGCCTAGTGTTCTAGACTAGTACAATACCATTATGTGATGGAGGCTTAAAATAATACAATAAAGTTTCCTTTTAAAATTAACTAAACGCCGACACCAGGAATCGAACCTGGGTACCCCGAAGGGTCATGATTTCCAATCATGTGCAATACCATTATGCGATGCCGGCACAACAATATACACTCCAATTGATTTTTAAAACTAACGCCGATGCTAGGAATCGAACCTAGGAACCCATAGGGCACGGTTTTCGAGACCGCTCCATTACCGCTCTGGCACATCGGCAAGATGTTTCAATTTCTCCTGTTTCGCAGGATGATTAAATCCTACCTCGTTAAGGAAGTTTAAAAGATTTGCCTTACAAACAGAAAGAACATAATTATCATTCCATTTGGGGTTAGGACGCTTATAAATACATACTGAAGACTTTATTCCAAATTCCGCAAGAAGAAGTGAAATAGACTCAATCCCCTTACCACTAACAGACTGCAATTGAATCCTATTTTTACCAACAGATCCTTCACAGTCAAACATTGCCTTTAGCCATTCAGCTTTCTCTGCTTTAGAGATAAGAACATTATCCGGGAAAGACCACTCCAAGGAACCAAAATTTGTGATAGCCATAAGATCCTCCCACGCTGGCTTAGAACTAGCATGCACAATAAAATAATTTTTCATTTTCTTAATTATTGGAGTCTTAAGGTAAAGTGATTCGAAATCTCTAACAAAAATCTTAGCTAAAAGAAGATCATCTGGATAAAATCTTATATCGTGATGCCTGCTAACAGTATTAGACTTTTTTGAGGTAACACAACCATCCCCCATTAAAAACCCTAACAATCTCGCTTTCTCTAGTTTTAAACCAGAATGACTGAGGGATATATGCTCCCTTACTGGATGATGGGCCTTGTTCCAACGAGCCCTTAATCCAATTTGGCTTAATTTATTAAAATCCACGAAATAAAAAAGATTCTCCTCTTTAAAAAAGTTGGCATTTGCTGCGATACCATTACGCGATAAGGGCCTAAAAAACTAAGAAGAAATGACTTTTAAGCTATTTGGTTAAGCTCCGAGGCAATCCTTTCTACAATCTTAACCAACTCTTCTTCTAACAAAAGCTTATCCAAAATTATTTAAACACAATTTCCGTTGTAAATTTAGGTGATAAAAATGTCTCCAGTAATAAGACCAATCCGCAGAAAATTTGTTCGTCCCGTAACAAGACCAGTAAGACAACCAAGCCCAGGGAAAAAACAAACGAACAAGAGAAAAAATAATGGAAATAATGGCTCAAAGTAATACTTCTTGTCAAAACTACAAAGGACTTCATCATTACAAAGACAAAGCTACAAAGGCCCCATCTTCGATCTCAAGCAGCAGAGCTAATAAGACCCCACCACACAAGTAAACTTAAATTAATCTAAGTCTATCCGAATAATGAAGCCAAACCTTCAGCCGCTTCAGCCTTTGGTTCTTCTTTCTTCTTTTCTTCTTTTGGTGCATCACCAGCAGGAGCAGCGCCAGCAGCCGGAGCCGCCATAGCAACAGAAGCATTCGCTAACTTATCGTCGATATCAACGCCGTTCAAAGAGGCCACTAAGACCTTAACCTTGGACTCGTCCACATCAGCGCCAGTAGCTGAGATAACTTTCTTCAAGTTGTCCTCATTAACTTCTTGCCCTAACTTGTGCAACAAAAGTGCCGCATATACATATTCCATTTTGTTTATTCCGAAGCTGCTTCCGCAGATTCCTCCACTTTAGCTTCTTCAGTGTTTGTCTCTTCTTTCTTCCCCTCAACTTCCTCAACCGACCTTTCTTCTTTAACTTCTTGAGTATCACCCTCACTCTCTTTTTCTGCCACAGCTTCTTCCTTAGCCTCTTCTACCTTGGCCTCACTTGTGCCCGTTTGGGTATCAGAGGGTACACCTTCCTCAGGTGCTTTTTCTGCCACAGCTTCTTCATTGCTCTCTTCCACAGGAGCCTCTTCTTTAGTCTCTTCGACTTTGTCTTTACCGATCAGTTCTTCAATTGCTTTTCCTTCCATTCCAGCCTTACCTAAAACAAAGTCCAATGTTTCCGGACAAACATATCCAATCTCAACGGCAAAAGGCATAACCCTTCCGAACTTAGCCAGCATGTCTTCCATGAATCCTTCTTTGTCAATCTTGATATCAGCATAAATCTTTCCATCCATAAAAGCGGCAATAGGATCAATACCAACTTCAAACGGAATAATATCTAATTTTGCCATAATAGAAGCATGGGCTTCTGTAATTGTATCTCCTTCTTTAACAATAACCTTATCTTGCATAACTGAAATCTTTCCGTCTTCAACTTTCGGTGCCAAACCAACTGCACTTAATGCAGAAATGTCCGGACCAGGCAACAAACTTGTAGGACCTGCTTTCACTTCAACATCTGCTGGAGCAATATCTCCAGCTTTAGCTTTTGCAGGGCTTTTATTACTTGCCAAAATACCTGAAATTTCAAAAGCATCATGGTCTGAGAACAGCAAAGCTGTAGCATCTCCATTATATTCTTCTAACGCCTTAATTTCTTTATTTCCAGCATGTTCAATCGCAAAATTCAATAAGTTTTTCTTAACAACATTAATGTGAGCTTTTCCTCTCAATTTTTTCTTAATGTCTTGAAATTGTGCTGATGGCAATCCCTTAACTGAAACAATCATAACCGTCTTAGATTTTAACTTATCAGCAATAAACTTTACTCTTGCTTTTTTCCTATCACTAACGTGTGCTTTTGGAGCTGCCATTATTTCTTCACATTATCCAAGAATTTAATTGGTTTAGTCATAGTAAATTTAACCATCGCATCCTTAATGTTCTCTTTTCCTCTTGGCAACTTCTTTTCTAATTGCTTAACAATACTCTCTGCGTTCTCAATCAACTTAGCCTCATCCATATCTTCTTTGCCGATAGACATCTTAATACTCATTTCCTTATTCCTGACTCTTACCATTGCGCCCATTGTTTCAATCATAGCTTTGACAGTGGCCTCATCTTCATTAGGCATAATTCCTCCCTGTGGCGAAGGCATCTTATTCATTGGACCAAAAACTCTACCAAACGTGGTTGCAATTTTAGGCATCATTGGAGCAACTGCAATAAAGAAATCGTATTCTTTTGCTAACTTTTTCTGAACTTTTTCTTCTTTATATTTCTTGAAATCCTCTTCTGTAATTGTATTAATAATACTTGATCTTTTAGTTAAAAAAGCCGCAACCTTTTTCTTATTTGAGTTTGGTAATTTAACAAATGTATTCAAAGCTTCTTTTCTAACATCATAATTATGCAGATTTACAATTAGGTCGACAGACTGAACAAACTTTCTTTTCTTTTCTTTCTTAAGTTCTTCAAATGCTTTCTTTAGTTCCATTTTTTCATAATCCACTAGAATTAGACGTATCCAATCCTCCTACTGTTTAGGTAGTACAAGCGGTATAATTAATGAGGGAAATTTAGGTTTTTAAAGCTTGTGATGGGATATGGCTAATCACAAACATTAATCTATATTCTCAACAATATAAGATCTTATAAAGCCAAATCACTATTACTATTATGCACCAAACATACGAACTACAACCACACATTTACTTTTTTGGAATTAAAAGACTTCGATGCTTCCTAGAAATGGCAGGAGAGACAAGAGAAAGCCTCTCCAAAATTCTTGAAACAAATGCCGAAGAAGTAAGAAATCTTGTATGGGGAGACTTCAATAAACTAGATAATAAACTCATAGAAGACGGTATTCTTCTAACAGATATTTATTTCGCAGCTTTAAAACAAGTAGAACTAAAGCCCATTCCACTTAAATCTCATTTGAAAAAGCTCGGAAAACCAGAAAGCCCCTGGGGCAAAGAAAACATGTCTCTTGGGAAATATCTCTCAAGCTGGAAAAGAGCTGGAATCAGACAAGCCCACAAGCATCTATTCCCAGAAAGATACGAACCTCACCAATGGGACCCTAGAAAACCTTATATATCCCTCCATCCTAGGAGATAAAGAGAAGGGAGGTAACAAATGAAAAGAAATACAATTGCTATGATAGGAGTTTTGTCTTTTGCTTTAATTCTTGTACTAGGGACAGGTTTCGCAATTGCTTCTGATGCAGATTTAGGACTAGAGGAAGATGATCTCAATGAGAGTGAACAAACAGGAATCAAGGCAGAACGAGCAGCTATAAGGGCGGCTATCGCTGACGGTGACTATGATGAATGGAAATCTTTAATGGAAGATAAGCTTGCAAGACTACAAGAAGCACTTACAGAAGAAAACTTTGAAAGACTTACTGACAGACATGCCGATATTGAGGAACTAAAAGCAGCTATGGAAGAAGCCAGAGAAACAGGAAATTGGTCTGAAGTTGATGCACTTAGAGAAGATATAAATCCACCAAGAGGATTTTGGAAAAGAACTTTTGCTAGAGTTAGATTCTGGAGACCTCGAGAAAGTTCATCGGAATAATTCCACAATTTTTTATTTTTATTTTTTTAATTAGGTATACTCAAACACAATAATCCTTAAATAATAAACAATCGACGATTTTATATGACAACATTGGTAGCATTATTATCTACAGGGAAAGGCTCCTGGGGACAGGTCGCCGGATTGGTTAAGAAGGGAGAGTGGGAAAAGATAATTTTATTGGGACCCGCTTTCGCAAAAGAGTTTACAATGCCTGGAGAGACATTTGATTTCATAGAATTTGATCCAAATAAGTCCTTGGTTCAACTGAAAAAGGAGTTATTATCAAAACTAAAGCCCAAATTGGATACTTTAGATTTCGGAGCTGAAACTGCATTGTCAATCGCTTCTGGAAATGGGAAAGAACACATGGCACTTATTTCTGCACTTTTGTCTGTACCAGTAGGAGTTAGATTTACTGCTTTAACTAAAGATGGGGTTGTAATGTTGTAGGATGACAAGCACAATTAGAGAACCAACAAGAGGCGAGATTATAAGAGCGCAGACATTTGCTGAGGAAATAAGAAATGATCCTGCCTACACCTTAGTAAAAGAAACTGAAAAAAGGGGGTTTAAGGTTTTCGCTTCAGAAGACTTGGAAAGGATGGTGGTATTAATGCCCTCAAACGATGCTCTTGATTGGGATTTTAATCCAAGAAGCCTAGACGCTCTAGAATATCATGACAGGGACATGCTTAATGATGCAACAACATATGCCGGACTGTATGCAAGCTATCTATTCGAAGGAGTGGAGTATTAATAAAAAATGGAAAAAGTAATTTTAACGGACACGGCAACAGGAGAAATTTTGGCAAGAATGGAAGACCAAGATAGAGTTGCAAACCTAGCAAACAAGGTTCAAAGGAATTATGTGGGCACTGGGATTAGCGAAATTAGGGCAGAAAGCTATAGGGCCGATTCCGACAAATCTGAAAAAGTGACTTTAACAACATACAATTTTATAAGTGTTGATCCGGACACAGATAAAGAAAGATTTGAAAATCCAGAAGACCCTGTCAGCATCGTAGTATCAAGGGAAGAACTGGGAAGCTTTCTTTTGTTAGACGAAGATGCTAATAAGCCGTTCTAGGTTATATCAATCTTGAGCTTCTTCCCCTTTTTTGCCAACAAAACAACACAACACCTTTCATCTTCGCCTGCTAATTCATATTCGCCTAAGCCACTCAAAACCTTCAGGGCATAATCCTTCACTTCTTTGAACCATGGCATCTTGTCATATCCCATTCGATCACGAGCATACCCAACAGACATGAATCCTTTCACGTGGACAAAGTCTGGATTGGCTTTCTTGATCAATTCAACATATTCTGGAATATTCTCCTCAGACATATTTGTCAAACCACCATCGCCATCTTTAGCCAAAGTCATCCTTATCGCTCTTCTAACTTTTCCATCTAATCTGGAAAGAACATCCAAACTTTCATTAAACTTTTTCCATGCTTCTTTTTTTGTCGACCTATGCCATTTCAAAAATAATTCTTCATTAGGAGCATTGGTTGAAATTGTAATTTGCGTTGGCAATCCTGCACTCCTTAGTTTCATTAAAGCTTCTGGATTCAAGCCATTTGTAACCAAAAAACTAACCGCCCCTCTTTTTCTAATTTCTTTAAACATCTCGCCCAAACGAGGATATATTGTTGGCTCTCCAGACAAACTCATTGTGAACAATGACGGCTCAAGAGATTCTTGGAATTTTCCCTTGTCAACTTTATCATTCCCGCCAAAACCCATCATTAATTTCTTTCTTTCTTCAACGATCCCGTCCAAAATCTCGATTGGATCATCAACTTCACTTAACTCACTCCCAAGAGTCATTTCAATTGGCCTCCAGCAATGTAGACATTGGTTCTCGCAGCTTAATACACAGGGAGCCATTTGACAACAGCCACTAGAGCTTATACCATAAAACTTTTCCTTCCAGCAGCCACGATCACCATTCAAAGAATTTCTGGTCCAACGACAAACTTGAACCGCAGAAGAATTTCCAACTAAGCCATATCGCATCTTCTTAAGTTTATCTTGAATTTCTGGAGGGATCATATAAAGAATAAATTTAGAAGAGTTTTAAGATTTACCCTCTCTTGGTCGCTGGCTTTCCCTGTATATCTTCATCTGCTGAATCATATGGCTAAAGCATTCATCTCGCGTAGCTGGTCGATTTAATCCAAGAGCCCTTCCGGTATCCACCTCCTCCTGCGTAGCACAACCATCATAATCTCTAACTCTGCAGTATCCAGAAACTCTTGCCAAACCTATCACAATACTCATAAAATAAATAGGAATAGTAAGTTTATAAGAATTATTACACTAGAATTCAATAAGTGCAAACAAGACAGGTAGCTCAAATTTCCTAAACAAGAGGTCAAAAAGTCAACTCCGTTTTGCAACCCTTCAAGCACCTAAACTACAGCTTAGGGCTGCTCCAATCAAGGCCTGACCCGGTTCACAATAGCAAGATCAAGAAGGACAAAGCATCAACATTAACAAAGTAACATTGCCTAGTTCCTTTTCACATCCTGCCCATTCAGCCCACCATAAAGCCCGTTTGTGTATGTGCAAGGGGCTAACTTGCACGACCTAGTTTGCAAAAACAAGAATGATTAGGAGTTTTTAAGCATTCTGGTCTAGTGACGAAAAACCATAACAAATCTTAAAAAGCACAAAGTATGTATATAGAAATGCCAATAACAAGAAGGACAATTGGTCCACAAGGAGAAATTTCTTTATGCGGAGAAAATGGAGATGGCTATAAGGCCGGAGGAGATTACGAAGCCGACTATGCTGAGAAATGTGACCCCCTTTCTTCAAGAGCAGCCACGACTGTATTAGATCCAAAAGTCAGTAATGATAGTCCTGGATCTTCATTTGGAAGATTTAGCCACAGGCAATAAAGATAAAAATTCTTAAGTCAACTATAGCTCCAAAAAATAAAAAGTCGCCCCATTTTCCCGAGGCCCAGGATTTAAAATAAAAAATTAAAGCTTAAAATGCTTTTTTTGCTTCGCCGTCTGCCATTGCTTTTTCAGCATTGTCTTTGGACATCATAGCACACATCTTGGTTTTGTTACACTTTGTACAAATACCTTTTGCCATGTAGCCGCCCCTCGAAGTCTTTGTCATTTCAGCATCTTTCATAGGGATCTGTTTTTCCTTACACACAACGCAATATCCTGTTATTGTCATTTTTTTTCCTCCATTTGTTTAGATTTTATGTACCTCACGTTTTTCACCACACGCAAGACAATGAATAAAGCTCTTATTTTTCTCCTCTATTAATTCTGTATCGGGCTTTTTACACTTTCTACATAAAACAAACTCTCTAACATAATCTTCAACCTTAACATTTATATCCTTACTTGAAAGCTTTCTAGATAATGTTAAACGATCTCCTTTAATCTCAGAGGAGCTAGCTAATGATTTGGCCAAAGCTTTTGCAAAATGTCCCGAATCCCTTCTAATGTGGCTTACAATCTGCCCAAAATTATCAATTACCGTTCTGATTCCCGCATGATGACCCTTAACTTTTGGAACTTCAAATCTCTCTGCAACCTCTGTACGAACAACGGTTTTATACGCCTCATCTAACATCTCTTCATAACTAGCCATTGAAACACGTGTAAAAGAGGGTTTATAAGGATTTTTACGCGTAAAACCAACCAAAAAACTTATAAATAACATATTCTCACTATAATCATATCTTCTGATAGATGATGTTCAAAATGGATAAAGACTTAGAAAAACATGTGAAAAAGACTGGAACGTTAACAGTAGGACTAGTTTGTAAAGACGGAATTGTTCTTGCGGCCGACAATAGAATAACATACGGTGGCGATAGCGGTGTTGCCTATATCGCAAATACAAGAGAAAAAGTCTCTAAAATAACAGATAATTCCCTAGTTACAATCGCGGGCGTCGCATCTGATGCAGATAAAACTATTCGTCAAATTAGAGCAGAAATAAGATTAAAAGAACTAAAATCTAAAAAGAAAGTTAAAATTAGAGAGCTTGCATATCTTTTTGTTAACATAGTATATCATCAAATCAGAACTCCTTCGATAATCCCTTCGATTACTCACTTCTTACTGGCAGGACACGATGAAGAAGGATCTCACCTCTATGACATTGGCCCAGCTGGTGATATACATGAGGTTAAAACTTATGAGGCCACAGGAGCTCCATTCGAATCACTGGGAATCTTTGACGTAGAATACAACAAAGAAATGACGATTGAAGAAGGAATAAAATTAGCAAGAAAGGTTTTTGAGTCCACAAAAGGAAGGCAGCCTGGAGTTGGAGATGGATGGGATGTTTATGTTATAAAGGATAACTCAATTGAAAAAGTATCAGGGCAAAAAGTAGTATCTCAATTAGTAGATAAAGAATAAAAAGAGTTAATTTTCATATTTACAAAAGATGGCAGACATTTTAGGAACAATTAAAGAACAGCTACCAAGAGGAACTGTGAAAGATACAATTTTCGAAGGAGCAAACATAGTTGTGTACACAACAGACGTAAGCTTCTTCAAAAGCGGAGAATCAAACATAAAGGAAGTTGTAAACTCTATAAAGAAAAGAGTTGAACTAAGAGCAGACAAATCAATTCTAATGGACAAAGAACACACTGAAAAGAAAATTAGAGAAATCTTACCCGAAGAAGCGGACATCACCCAAATAATCTTTGACCCTCAAAGAAGTACTGTGGTTATAGAAGCAAAGAAGCCAGGATTAGCAATCGGAAGAGATGGAAGTCTGCTAAAAGAAGTTAAGAACATTACGATGTGGACTCCAAAAGTTCAAAGAAGTTCTGCAATCAAATCAAAAATAACTGATAAAATTAGAGAAGTTCTTTATATGGACAATAATTATAGAAAGAAATTCCTAAATTCAATCGGAGAAAAAATCTACAGAGAATGGAGCCCTGACAAAATAGAAGAATGGGTCAGAGTTACTGCACTTGGTGGAGGAAGGCAAGTAGGTCGAAGCTGCTTCTTATTACAAACACCAAACTCAAGAGTTTTAATCGATTGCGGAGTAGACGTTTCATCGAACGGAAGGGACCAATTCCCATATCTTGATGCTCCAGAAGTAGATTTATCATCTATTGACGCTGTTATATTAAGTCACGCCCACCTAGATCATTCTGGCTTGATTCCATATCTTTACAAAATGGGATATAAGGGCCCTGTTTACATGACCCCACCAACTAGAGATATTGCATCTCTTTTAGCCTTAGACTTTATTGGAGTAGCGTACAAACAGGCGGCTCAGCCATTATTCAAATCAAGAGACATAAGGGAGATGGTAAAACACTCTATCACGCTAAACTACAATGAAGTCACAGATATAACACCCGACATTAGAATAACAATGTATAACGCAGGCCACACATTAGGCTCTGCAATGATCCATTTCAACATTGGAAATGGACTGCACAATTATCTTTACAGTGGAGATATTAAATTCGGGAAGTCACGAACATTAGAGCCTGCTGCAAACTTTTTCCCAAGATTGGAAACATTACAACTAGAATCTACCTATGGAGGAAAAGATTGTAATTACCTTCCAAAAAAGGTTTCTGAAGATCAGCTAATAGAATTTGTAAATGAAATTATAAAGGATGGTGGAAAAGTTTTGCTTCCGGAGCTAGGAACAGGACACGCACAAGATAAAATGCTATTATTAGAAGAATCAATGAGGCTTGGAAAAATTCCAAAAGTTCCTGTTTATATTGATGGTATGATTTGGGATATTAATGGCGTTCATACTGCATATCCAGATTTTTTAAGCAACTCTATAAGATCTGCAATTTTCTCAGACAACAATCCCTTCATCTCTGAAATCTTTAAAAGAGTTGGCTCTCCGGCAGAAAGAAAGAAAGTTATTGAAGGGGGACCGTGTATTATAATCGCAACAAGCGGTATGCTTATCGGTGGAGCATCTGTAGAATACCTAAGAAACTTTGCTGACAACGCTCACAATGGGCTATGCTTATCATGTTACCAGCCGCCTGGAGGACTTGGCCGACAATTACAAGATGGGAAAATCAAAGAGGCAAAATTCAACGTTGACGGAAAGGAAGAGCTGGTTCCAATCAAACTCAAGTTTCTAAGTATTGATGGATTTTCAGGACACTCATCAAGAAACGAATTAATGGCCTTTGTTAGCAACATAAATCCAAAACCACGAAGAATAATCATAAATCACGGTGAGCAATCAAGATCTATCGACCTCGCAAGTAGCCTACACAAATCACAAAGAGTTGAGACAATTGTGCCTAGGAATCTAGAGGCTATACGGTTGAGGTAAAAAATGAGAGAAATTAAAGAATCCTTATCAGAATCAAGAATCAAGAACATACAGCTAGAAATGCATGCAGATTGGGAAAGATGGGAAGCAATTTATGACAAGATTTGGAAAAGAAACGGCAGTAGCCACTTGGGAAAAAATAAAATTGATTACTCGAAAGCATCTTGGGAAAGTTTTGCTACTACAAATCCCTCCGGGAACAGAATGGGAGTAAGAGGATGTATTGCCTTCCATAAATCTCCTTGCGCATGGAAAAAACAAACAAATGGGAAAGGATGCACTCACTGCGCTTTGTCTTTAAACGACAAAGATTTATCTTGTGTGCCTCCAAAAGATCAGATTGCGGCTGTTGCAACTGCCATGACAAACATAGCTAAAAAACTCGGAGAAATGCCCGCTGTTTTAGAAATTCTTCCTGACGGAAGTTTTTTGAATCCCGATGAAGTTTCCGGAGAAACACAGGATGGGATCTTTGATCTGGTTGCAAAAAATAATAAAGTAAAAAGAATCGCGATCGAAAGCAGAAGCGGGTATATTTCAGCGAATAAAATCAGGCATATCCTAAGCCTACTTAGAGATGATCAGATACTAGAAATTTATGTTGGACTAGAAAGCATCGATGATTTTGTATTAAATCAAATCATAAAGAAAGGGTTTACCGTTAAAGAATATGAGAAAATGATTGAAGAAGTTACTGATGGGCTCTCTGACAAAGAGAAAAAAAGCTTACATTTTTCGGTTTATCATTTTTTTAAACCACCATATCTAACAGAGAAAGAGTCGATTGACTCTGCAATCGCAATGATTGAAAAAGTAAAAAAGTTTGAAGAGCAGACTGGCATCAAATTTTCCGTGAAATATGAACCTGCCGTAATTTCAAACGGAACTTTTCAGAAATATCTTTTCGACCAAGAAAAATACAGCCCCCCAAACTATTTTTCCGTTGCTGAAATAGTCGCTAGTGCTTATTTTTACAACTTTCTGACTAAAATTAAATTTGGGCAAAGAGATGATATTGATAATTTTCAAACAGTAGCAGCCATACCAAGCCCAGAGAAAAAATCTGAACATATGTTCAGCTCTTTTGACTTTATGGTTTATAATGCTGTTCAAAGGTTTAATGTAGATCAAGATATCTGGGGATTTTGTGCCGATATGAGCATCACCCTTAGAAACGCTCCTGAATTTGGAAAATGGGAGGAAGAGACTTATGGAGCAGAGGGAAGAAGTTTTTTATCAAAAATTTTTACTAAATATGAAGAACAAGATCTCGGGGAAAAATATGAAGAAAGAATTGAATTTCAAAAAAAAGTATGGAAATGCTTGGACATCATTTCATACAATAGCAACAGCCTATCTAGTGAAATACGAAAGAAAGGAAAGAGTGGTGCCTCTGATGTTAGCGAAAAAATAATATCAATATTTCTAAAAAATAATATCAAAGTTTTGGAAATAAAAAACATAAACTTCTTTGATGTGGGGAAGATACACAATGCCCCAAAATTAAAAGACACTCATCCTGAATTTGCTAACGCAACTGAAGAATCGGCTTATCAATACGAAATAGTAATCAGTAATGAAATGGGATTACCACAAAGCGTGTGGGAAAAAGTTCCACTATGCCCTGTTAACGTTTATTTAGAGAAGTTTAATTTCATTTACGGCGACAAAGAATAAAGAATATCAGAAAAATAGAATTCTAACAATATAAAAAACCCCACATAAATCTAGCCAAGTTATTTATTAGTTAATATCCGTATGTCCTGCTTTTCTCCATGCTTGTGAAATCCAACCCTGTACTTCTTCACAGATTTTGGAACAATAATATAGCCGCTTTTAATATCTCGCTCATTGTAGTATCGAAGTTTCCCTAAAAACTCTAAGATCTCTTGACCAGACTCTGCTACTACAGGATTTTTCCCTAATTTCAAATTCTCCAAGTCTCTCATAATCAATAAAACAAGAATCACTACACTAGATAAGAATGTGGCAATCAATTGTGAATATAGCTGAGGAACCTTAAGAAAAAACACGCTGAAGATTATTATTCCAGAAAGTAAAAATAATATTGCCCAATATCCCTTAGAAAGTCTCTCCCCCATAATCTCTGAGGCCCCGTTTCTGCTTTTCTCTATATTCTCCAAGGTAACTAACAAATCGTCGTAACTATTTTCTGCCAAACTTCCTTTCTTTACTTTTGTTTTTCCTAATTCATCATATAATTGCAAGAAATATTTTGAGGTGACCTTGTAATAAGATTCTTCATGAAAATAATCAAAAACTAGAAGATAGTATTTTTCAATTAACTCCTCAACCTTCTTCTGAAATTTCTTCCCAAACAAAGACGCAGTCTTATAAAAGGATAAAAAATCCGCATCCTCTGCAACGAGCAGATCTCTTATCTGATTATATCTAGAGTTTAATCGTGATATAAAAAATCCTGCTAAAATAGCAAAGAGAAATGTGCTTACAGTTAAAACCGTCTCAACATCACTCGAAGGCCCCTGCCCCGGAATGAAGAAAGAGGCAACACCAAAGATTATTATTGCAACTACGCCCCCATTTATTGCACTAAAATACCTCATAAAGTGCAAAAGATTAACCAGCTTATAAAGTTTCCTGAAACCTCTTTACTATAGATATGCACCTCTAAATTCAGCATTTTCCAATCTGACAGCCAACGTTCTCCCATATCTATCAATAACTTCGTCAACAAAATTCCTCTCTCCTTTTTTATCCAAAAGAGAATAAAGAACATGATCCCCCCACAAATTATAAAACTTCTGGCTATAAGCAACATCCCAATTATTAGGACCAGCGCAACAAAGAACCCAAAAAACTGGCTTAAAGAACTTTCCAGAAGTTTTTCTTGTGAAACCAAATTTCCTACTCAAATTATCAACTACAAACTTTTCCAGCTGGTCCCCCTCGGACTCACCACGTGGACAGAAAATATAGAAATTTTGGACCGCTTCCATCACAATTTCCCTAACTTTCACACCCCTGTCTGATGTCTCCATCAAAATCTAATAAAATAAAAACAATATATAAAGAAAATTGCAATTCATAATATATATTCCAATACAAAAATTACTTAAAAGCCGGTTGACTTTCTAGGGTATATTTCCAGTTGTAAGCTAAAGCCATATTGTAATAAGTTGAAAATTCCTTTTCGGAGTTTAGTAAAGTCCAACCAACTCGATGACTTAGCGACACATTAATTACTTTCTTAAACTATATCTCCGTGTAGAGACTGTTTTGCCGGAGGCACTTTCAAAAAAACTTAAATC
>NZCX01000028.1 GCA_002688415.1 Candidatus Pacearchaeota archaeon | reverse complement strand
TTTTCTGGTGGTTGTTCACAAGCATAAGAGCTATCGGGACTAAATGATAACTCACCTGTCACTGGATTAAAATCAAAAACATTCAAGATGGTATCAGATGATTCGTAGTCTTCCCAGTTCTTTGTTCTTTGATGCCAACGTTCACCACCAACATAAACAAATAACCATTCATCAGCACTCTGCTGCTCAACGATACTATCTATTCCTTTTTTCATAGGAACATTTATATTTTTAAAAGGCAATCCAATGAATGTGTCTTCTGATTGAGATTGATTATACTTTACATAGTAGGAGGATTCTTTAATTCCTTTGCTGCCAAACATCGGATCAACGATAATAACACTATCTTCTATAGGTGGCTTGTCCAAGGTGATTGTAAATGGAGCGGAAACTGGAACACCCTGGATTTCACTTTTTGTTGCAGTCTTCTGAAACAGGGAAGACGACCCCTCTATGAAGTTTGCATCTTCTCTTTCTAGCTGAATTTTTAATCTTAAAGAAGTGACGGGTGTATCTGTTTTGATTGTTTCAAAATCAGAGTTGTTGTAGTTCAATATTTCAGGAACAGATACAATACCAGAAACTCCAGTTAAATGCTTTGGTTGAATTTGATTCCAAGAAATTCCATTATCATGAGAAATCATGTAACTAATATTTGTTAAGTCTGAGTCAGTGATCGGATTTTGTGTAACCTCTAGCATTACTTTTTTAATTTCATCTGAACACTTTAGAGGCAAAGAAACCAACTCGCCTTTATTTTTAAATTTCAAAGCTTTGATTTCTATATCTCGAAGGCCGATAGCATAGCGTAATTTTTCCCCAGTTAATGTTTGGATAACATATGGTTCTGACTGCCTCAACCTAACATGTATGTACTTTGCTTTTCTTGGAGTGAAAGTGTAAACGCCTTGACCTGCATACTTTGAGGTAGAAGGGGCGAGAGTAAAAGTATTCTCTTCATCTAGTGCTTCGAATCCAGAGATCGGAATATCATCTTTGACTGAAATGAAGTCAGTTCCATTTAAAGAAGTACTAATTTGATCTATGTTTAAAACTGTTTTTGTTCCAAAATTATTAGGATTAATAATAATTTGATTACAAATTTTTCCAGATCCTAAATCTAAAACCATATCTAAAATTAAAGGGGGATCATTTTCTGAAGATTTATCGACTATCTTTTCATATTCATACCACGTATCTGGATTCCCATCATTGATTGCTAAGATATCTCCGTTGTAAAGTTTTCCAATTTCAACATTATTTCCTGATACCCCATTGGAATCATCATTTAGAACAGGAGCCTTTTCAACTGTAATCGATTTGCTTTCATTTAAAATAACTGGCAGAGTTATGATTCCTTCTGCTTGATTAACTGAACATTCATCCTCATTTAAAAACTGACTACCAATGTCTATTTTTATTAAATTATTGAAACTATCCTTAACAAGAAAAACATCACTAAGGGTATTCTTTCCATAGAGTATAAAGTCTCCTAACTTTGAAGATACTGACTTTAGTCTTCCAGTTAAACGATTCGCTTCTGTCATTGCAAAGTTAAAGTTTGCAATAGAAATAGATTCTAAGTTTTCCATCTCCATAAATATAATTGTTAGGTTATCTAAAACCTGATCCATGACAACATTGTAATCGTAATCTATCTTATTTTTCTGAACAGAGTTTGTAATCGGGAGAAGCGTATTGTCCCTAACTGCTTCCTGGTATTTAAAAAATGGTTTATCTAATTGAGAATAAAAGTTTTGTAAAACTCTTGCACACTCAGACATGTAAGCTTCCTTGGTCATAAAGCTTGTGGAATTCTTTAGGGTGATAGATAGACGATCTAACTTGTTTTTTATAAGGGTTGCCCTGCTCTCTAGATCTACAAATAAATTGCTCATGTTAAACTCTCAAACTTTTGAAGATTTCTTTTCCCCATTGCTAAAGTATACTCCTCTATGAGGGGGGTGGCTGTGGGTGTGTTTGCATTTTTTCTCAGAATAATAACCAAGTATAATCTGTAGCTTTCGATTCTCTCATCTTGACTTTCATCAATTAAGACTATACCTTCTGGGCCCACCTTGACTGTCTGGTCTTCTGTTAGAAATACATCACCCGAATCAGCAGCATACGAGCCCCCAAGCTTGACAGCATAACTGGCTGTAAAGATATCTCCAGGATTAACTTCTGCTATGGTGATTTGAATTTTTCCTGTATTAGGGTCCTCTGCTGTGATCCAACCTCCCTGTCCCATATTCGTTCCATTCCTGTATAACGTTACATCCTTAACAGGAATATGAATTAGATAGCCCCTGTCATTTGTAACAAAAGTTCCACCACCAGAGAACTCATTCAAAACCAATGTCTCGTGAAAGACTTCAGTTCTTCCCATTGGAAGTATAGGGAACGTGGAAGTATTCAATACTGTTGCAGATTCTTGGTCATCACTATCTAGGTTTTCTTTAATTACCCAATATTCAGCACTACCAAGGAATCGCTTATCCTCTGTCCAATCAGATTCTGGACTATATATCAGAACATCTCCATTCAAGTGTGGTCTTTGTTCCTGAGATATTAAGCCAAGGACTCCAGTTTCTTCCTTGAGGAATAGAGGTTTAGAGACATAGATGCTTTGTTCTGCATACTCTGTCCACCCTACTCGAACATTATCCAGACCAATTTTATATTCGTAACACGCAAAAGATTGTATTTGTTCTTCTTCTATTTGAAGTATTTGTTCTGCCACAGTTGGAGTGACATAGTCCTCTAATGGGTTGAAGTTATCTGTTGTTTTATTTTCATATTCAGCATAGGTATTATTTAGAATTTCAAAAACAAGTTGAAATCTATCTGTAGATATAGTTGAAAAAGAAATTCGGGTATCTTTATTTATCAACAACTGCTCCATTGGAATCGCAGCTAGGGTGCCATCTTGTTTTTTATATCTAATTTCTCGCAAATGAAATGGAGTCAGGGAGGGCTCTAGTTCAAGATAATTTAGCTCTCTAGTTCCATTTAAAAAAAACTCCAATGTTACATACACTGTTTCTGAATCTTTTTTTCTTCGAATAGTGTGGTTCCAGTAAGTTCCATTAAGAGAGTCGATGATATTATCCATATCATTTTCTAGGTAATTATGCAGATTGAATTCACTTATTTTATTATGTCCCCCAAGGATCTGTTTTACCTCACCAATACCTGCTCTCTTCTTGTTCTTACTAGAAAGCCTTAGTTGTTCCCCAATGACATCGATTTCAGCATCGAAAATAGATGTTAAAAATCTCTGATTCCTTTGATCTAAAAACAATTTATTAGGAACCGTTGCTCCCCTATTCGTTCTTTCTCCTATTGCTCCGTTAAAGGTAGAGTATAGGGCTTCTTCAAATCCAAGACCGTTACCATTGAGAAATCTATACAGATTAATTTTAGTTCTTAACTCGTTCATTCCTGAACGTAGATTTTTTAAAAGCAAATCCCTGACAATGGCTTCATGATTATTTTGAACTTGAGCAATTTTTTCCAGCTCTTCAAAGGATGCACTTAGATCATTTTGTATCCTAAGCAACATCTCATTATGTGTCTCTACACTGATTTCATTCAGGGGGATTGCTGGATAGAATATAGTGCTGGGGGCAATGGTCTCATCAGCAAGCTCTGCCATGAGAGTTTCAAACTGTACTCGGAACTCATTGAAGTTTCGAATACCACCTTCTAACTTTCTTTTATTTAGTATCTTTAGTATTTGTTGGGTTTGTCTATTCTTGATAGTCCCATTAAATTTTTCTAGAAAATTCTGCATAACCTACCCTAGAGAAGGAATAAAAACCCGTAAACTTTGTAGAGAGTCTAGCTCATCTGTAAGTGTTTTCATTCCAGAATTCGTTTTATTTATATGCTGTGTAATTAGTTCAGTATCAGCCCCGGCTATCTCTTCTACTCCGATAACGGCAAATTCATAAATAAGGTCTGGGGTTAATCCCGAAAGGGTTACCTCCCTCTCCTTAACGATGTGTGAGTTAGCTACTCCAGCATCAGTGGCCTGTGGTGCTCCCCACTCCGCTCCAGACTCCCTATGGTTGATGTGATAAGTGTAATTATCAACTCCATTCCAGACAACAGTAGCTTGTGTTTTTGTTGAGTCATTGGGATCGACAGCAAACTCTATGTTCTTAATCTTTGCATCAATTCCATAACCACGAGTGACACCATACGCTCCACAAGAAGCGTGTCTTGTTAAGATTGGCTGTATTTGATCGAATGAATATTCCCCTCCGGCTCCCTTTATAAGTCCCTTTAATGGAACTTGAAGATGATAGCAAAGATTTCCAGGATAGGGTTTTCCATCCCATGAAGCTTGATCCCAAAAATGATCATAATCAGGGTGAGCTTTTTCAACCTCCTCTGCCTTGCTTTCCTTAATCCCACCACCTGGAACACGAACATCAAGAGTTACACTGTCTCTAATGCCCTTGCCTTCTCCAACGATAATCTCTGCTAGAACAAAATTTGCTTTACTGCCGGATGCAGTTTCACCTGCTGCCGGACTAAGTGTAAGATGCTCTCCTTGAATAGTTTCTAAAAACATCCAGTCGTTATGATTTAATCCACCCTGAGTGATTGATGTTCCATCCAAATTGAATTGAATAAATTTCAAAGTTTCTTCATCATCAGCATTCGGAGTTGGGTCAATGAATATGAGTGTTCTGTATTTTAGAATATCCCCATTAGAGATTGGATTAAAATCAATTTTTGTAAACTCATATTTATCTTCTAAGTAATAGTAATCACACAGAATAATATCTGTTGCTGCGAGGTCCACCCCTTCGATTTCTATGAATCCAGTGTGGTCATCTATACTTTTAATTCCTAATCGATCTGTTATATTCCAAACCACATATCCAGATGGAGTACTAGATTCGTTTGTACTGAACTTGCCTTTATCATTTCCATCCTCATCTACAATGGTCAAGTCTATAAATAACTCCATTCCAGAATCTTGATGTAGATTTTCATATCCAACCTTTATTACTTTTTTATTTATAACTGTTGCTGGTTCTTTAAGTATTCTTTTAATTCCAAATATTGGATCAAAGTCTTGTGCCAAGAATTGTGCAGGAGATATTTGGTATCTTGGTAAATTCTCATACTGCACCCTCCCATTTGTTACTCGGATATACCACGGAACGCTGTGGTCTTTTGAGGTTGGCCATAAGCATCTCAATCTTTTTCTTTCTTTAATGATATAAGAAAATGTCGTTGGTGCTGAAAGAGTAATCGAAAATCCTCCACTTAGTGGATCTACCTCTAGAAGATAGGCACTTGTTCCTGGATTCAATAAGTTGTCTTCATTAAAGTCTTCCCAAGTAGCTTCTTTGAAAACTTCCTTATTATTTATGAGTTCAACAAACGTTTTTTGTGCAGTGTTTCGTAACGTATATTGTATATAGTAGAAGGTGTATTCTGTTGCGTCTGGGTCTTCAATATTATCAGGAGTTACATCATAAAAGCTTTCCAGGTTTGAATAATAAAGTCCGTCTACTGAATCTAAAATAAAATCACTTACAATAACTTCATTCATCAGGTCATCAAATATTTTTATATTTTTAACTTCGTCACCTGCCACAAAATGTTTTAGTTTATGCTTGTAAAATAAAGGGGTCTTTTTTAGTGAACCTGAAGAGTCTGTTGCAATGTTGTACTGATCAGTAATAAGAAAGTTATCAACTGGAGAAGAGAATACATTTTCATTTTCAAAATGAGTTATAATATTCTGAAAAATTTTATTTGAATGAATAAATCCAGACTTATCTTCAATAGAGATATTCGAATCAGATGAAAGGGCTTGGCTTCCAGCATAAGCAATGCTTGCTGACTGTGGACCAACCCTCCCCTTGTAACATATAAATTCGGGTCTTTTTATTATGTTAATAAATAAATCTACTTGCATCGTTGTCTCACCTTAGATTAAAAATCAGTTCCATCCCCGAGAAACCATGTTAAGTTACTATCTTGAATGGTTTCCTTATGTTCCCCTGCTTCCATGTAAGTAATTTTAAATCTTAACTGGTCTAAGATGTAGTTTGGAATTACAGTTGTGTTGGGTGGTGGGTCGTCTGCCGTAACCCATGGGGTGCCAGATGAAGGCTCATCTAAATTTCCAGGGGAGCCAAAGTTTACAAGGTTTATACCGTCCTTATTAACTGCTCTAAAGAATAATTTTAAAAATTTATTGGAGCTGTGTTTCCATTGGTGTGGCACACTCATCTTGTGTTCAGCATTGTATGCACTTTCATCAAATTCACCTGCACCCTGAGATTCATGACCGGCAAAAGTGTTTGGCACATCTACTCCATTTATTGCAACCATTCCTGTTTCATAATACCTAACTGGGCTATAGTCCCATCCAATGAAATCAAAATGTCTTCCAATGGCTAAATTCTGTGAACTGTAGTGCCATTGCTGACTGTCGCTGTAACCAAAATCAGAAAAAGGACCTGTATAAAAAGTAGCTGGAGGATTTACACTTAAGATTATCTTATCTGAGAGCGAAGAACTTGATCCTCTTAACCCACAATTTGAATCGTAGTCAGTTTCATTTGTTAAGATTGTTGCATACGCAACATAGACACGTCCAAATTCAACTGTTCGAGGCTTCCAAGTACTACCACTACCGTTGGTATTACCATTCAGAGTAACCGGAAAATCCAATCCTGCTTGAGCATCTGCTAAGAGAACTGTTTGTCTACTATGCTCTGCAAAAGAGTTGACGAGATGAAAGTCCTGAGCACTTCGCTCAAAACCATCTGGACCAATGAAGTGTGTAGTTGGATCAACTACGTTCCCCGAATCATCATATAGTCTGAATTTTTCTTCTCCACTTCCGGTTGCATGAGATATCATCCCAACAATCCCTTCGTGTTGAGCGACTCTTTTTATGGCAGCTTTATGTTTTGTCCATTTTGAAGAGACAAGGGGATCGCCCCCCAGCTGTCCAGTCTTTCCAAAGCCTTCAAATGTCTGGTCTTTTAATTGCAATTCCTTGACTGCAATATCTCCTGAAGGAATTAGGTTTTGCAATCCTCCTAAAACCTGAACACCCCCAGAAGAAAAAATATTTCCTTGTTTAGTTACATGGAAGTTCTTACCTGCTTCTGTAAAGCTGGGGTTTCCTAAGTGACCACTTTCATTTGTTTGATCAATAAGTTCTGTTGGCCAAGTATCTATTACTGGTGGAGAACCAAGACCAAATATTTCATCTTCATGGACTATCCAGTCACTGCTCCATTCTGGTATTGTTACCGTTCCGGATTGGGTTGTCAAAATTTCTTTATAGATTAATCCTTGAGGATTGATGCCTTCAATAAATCCAGACAAATGCAATCCGTCATTAAATGGGCTTTGAAAATTTCTATGGTCTACAAAAGCAAATGTTTTATGAGCATTGGTTTGTGCCAAGTATTCAGCCATATCTTCTTTAGAAAGATGTGTTTGACCTAAAAATGCATGCCTAGTATAAATATTTGGAAGCGCCAGAACAGTGTGGGTTCTTATTAGAATGTATTCATAGATATTTGCTGGAACCTGAAAGGTCACTTCAATAGTCTCTGTTCCTGTTGTGACTATGGTTCCTAGAGAAATAGGTTCTGACCAGCACCATCCAATTGTATCTTCTTTTGGAATTCTAAAAGATAAATGATAACTATAACTACCTACGCTCGCGATACCAGATTCAGAACCAAGTTGCACAGAAGAGGAGTAGCCTCCTTCTGCTGTTAAATCTGGATACTCTTGAAACAGCTCTTCTGCTTGTACAGGTCCTTCGAATCTGCCTATTGTTCTTTTTAAGTCTGTTAAACCCAAAAATTGTGTTGTTTCTAAGTCTTCATACAGTTGAGAGTTGTTTGGATTGGATGAGACAATTAGGTTCTTTAAGCCTGTATTTTCTTTCCAGATTTCTAGTGCTGTTGGTTGTAATGTACTGGCATCACCGTTTGTCGGATCTGCCCCTTCAACTGTTGGAGCTATCCCATCAAAACTGTAGTTGATGTGTGAAAGCCCAACTGAACCTATACTTGGATCAAAGCTGCTCCATTGTAATTTCAGTTTTTCATTTTGACCATCCCACCACAACCTTCCTCTATTGTGGCTTATATCTTGTCCTTTATCTGCAAGTTCTAGTACTGCATTTCCATAAGTAGTAGCTGCGTCTGCAAGAAGATCTTGATAAGTTGGGTTCGCTTCCAACCTCACATAGGTTGGACCAAATTCTCTTGTTATGACATAGTTTCCAAACATAAGATTTCTATCTTCTCGAATTCCGGGGTCAACTATAAGGTCTCCGTCAATGTCGGCACTAGAATTCACGATATTCACATCGTAATTGGAAGGCAAGATCATTTCTGTGGACACAGGGCCTAGATTAATTAAGGATCCATTTCCCGCTTTTAAGGAAAGACCTTTGCTGAATGTTTCGTCTCCCAAGCTTAATCCTGATGATTGGCTTGGTGCCTGTATTCGATATTTATCATCCCCTCCTCCCCATACGTATCCATAGATATGCGGAGAAGTGTCTACATCAATTCCAAAATAAATCTTATTACTGTCTTGTGTTGTTAAGTCACCTATATACAATCCAGTTGCAGTATCTAGAGTTTTTTGTGAGATAATTAAATCATCAAGCATTGCATTGTGATTTGGATCTCTTTCCGCTGTTGAAGAGCTATTCTCTCTGTGCAAGTACTGGATGTGATCATCTTGATCTAGGTTGCTATGTGTCCAAACCATTCCATCTCTGTTTTCCGCAGGGGCATTTCCGTCAAAGAAACTATGGGTTAGTTTGTTCTCCTGATGTTTTCCATCATGGGAGTGATTTAAAACAATCTGTCTTAATATCGAAACGCTCTTTGAAGCAGATGGGCCACTAGATACTAGATAGAATTGTTCACTATTGATCACAGATGATTCAAGAAACCCGTGTGGATCAGCGACTTCGATTGTGGAATCATTTTTCTTTTTAAATATAAGGCCATGTATTGTTTTATTATTTACAGACTCTACTAGCTTTATTGTTCCCTCAGGGAATAAAGCATCGTTTGCAAGGGCATCAAAAACAGGGATTGTATAGCGGTGAAATGAAGGATTGTGAGAAGTATGAGACTCACTTATGCTCCAAATTCTTGGCAATTCACTGGACCCATATCCACCAGTACTCGTATCAGACTCATCATTGAAATCCTTACTTCCAAATAAACATGGTTGTGGAATCTTTTGTTCCATGTCATGTACATCTATATTAAGTGGTTTCCTTTGTGGAATCTTAATGTCGTATACACTTGTAGAGACAGGGGTTGCAGATAGTGTTGATGAACCAACTTCTCTGGGATCCGGAATAACTCCAGGAAGGATATTTCCATCGTCACCAAGAATCTTTCCAAATGCCCAGTCATCAGGATTAACCCAGTAACCAATATAGATGTGAGTGCCACTTTCGAATGGCGTTGGAAATCTAAACCTTCCAGTGTCTGTATCAACAAAGAATTTATTTGGATTACTTATGCCGATCTCTTCTTCTTTTAATGCGATTCCTCCCTGGGTAAGGGTAGTTGAAAATGTGATCTGAGCTAATCCATCTGAAACAAGGAATCCAAAACCATCATCACCACTCTGACCTGTATAATTAGTATTGTTATAGGGCTTGAATGTTAAATAGCCTGTGGTCTTTTTATCAAATACTTCGTCTAATTTTTCAATGTAGTAAAAAGGAATACCGCTACCATTGGCATCTTGTAAGGAAAATAAAGCAGGGTTGAGGTAATTGTTTTCACCAAGAACACGACCGAGGGATGGCATCTGTAGTCCTTTGAATACGGCATCTCCTCCTGTTCCCCAAAGATCTCCAATTGCATTTTCTATAATACGCATGCCTGTCTTTGCTTGAGTTGATATTGCTGTTAGCTTTTCAGCGCTAGGTTGTTCACCTGGAGTGAAGACTACTTCTACGGGATATGTTGTTCTTAATTTGTCAGCCATTGCTGGTACCTCTTTAAACTTTAATTATTTTCTTTTGTTAGGAATGTTATCCTATCTAATAAACTTGCGACTGTAATCCCCTGGGGGTTGCCAATCCTAAATCCTATAGGAATGGTTGCTTCGTCTGCGTCTGGAGTTATAGCTACAGGTGTTACGTCTGTTGTAGCGCCTGGGATATTGTCTTCATATGGTTCATTTATGTCAGCAGGGACTGTTGATTTGCTAGACAATAAACCAGCAAGATGCTCAGCGGACAAGCTGTTTAATGCTTCTGTGTAGTATACACCATTTAGGCTGTCGGGTAACATTATATTTAACAAAATCTCATTAGAAAAAATTCTCTGTCCTGCTGCGTTTTTTGCCCAGGCTTTAATTTTTACTGTTCTATTGGCAACAACAAAATACTTAAAGATGTGTGGATTGTTGATTATCCCTCCGAGCCCAGGGGTTAAGTCAAAATCATAAGTAATCGTTGAACTATTTATATCTATGTTTTCGGGTTTAATTGGTTTCCAAACAGGGTCGCTAAGACTGCTTCTATCTCCTGTATTTGGATGCACATATCTGGAAGTGTCATCCCGCTCTACAAAGATCATAGTTTTACGACCTCTTATCTCGTGTCCGGCAGCATCTGTATCCAATTCAAAAGGCCTGGTAAACGGATAATGAAAATCATGTAAACTGTATTGACCTTGATGTTGTCGATACATTTCTTCATAATCTTTACTATTTATTCCTGCCTCAGTTATCTGTTCGTCAGCAAAATATCCCGCCGGTTCTTCCCAATAGCTATTTAGAGCTGCTGAATCTAATCCAAAGAACTTATCACCAGAGTCTACGGCATATAGGAAAATTTTATCAACACTTGTGTCCGTAGTGCTCGGAACCAACAGAGTTGATTTCCCATTGCTGACTTCAATATCATCTATATGAACATAAGTTCCAAGGTCATTTATTGAGGAAGGGGCAGAGTAAGACATGTAGGCTTCCCCGTTATGATTCGTTATTGAGGACGGATCATCCGTATAGTCTCCATAACCTCCTGGAGGTTCATGTTCCCAGTCAAAGAAAACCCTAATGCCTTCTAGTAAGCTCCCTACTTGATTCCTTACTGTAGCTGTCAGTGTTGTGGCGTTATTCCCAAGATTTAAAATATAGTCATTAGAAGGAAAGTTAGATGGAAACTGTATGGGCAGATCTGCTTCGAGTTCAATACTAAATGGATCTAAGATCTCTGTCGTGATTTGAATAAACCCCCTATTGGTTCCAACATGCAGTGGATTTATATTAGCGGTTTCTGCTGCAATCTCTCCAGAAGAAAACTCTGGTTCATATGTAACCGCATAGCTTCGAAGAAAAACAATGACAACATCGGTATCGTTAAGACCATCACTTGCTGCATCGATCCTGGTTAATACACCAAGATCTTCATCTAAGCTCCAGTGGTTAACATTGTGGTTAGATGAAGAGACAGGAAATGCAGAAAGCTGTATATTTGTTGTATCCGCAGTTATTGGAAATGTTTCAGTAATGGAATCAAATGTTGCATCTGCCTGATGGATAACAATTCTTATTTCTGCCGGATTGGTTATTGTATCAATTGTAAAATGACCTTCTTCTGGAGGATTGATTGTCCCGTCTGAACTTAACTCAACAGTATATCTCAACTCTTTACTGATTAATAACTGTGAATTGCTAAGGTCCCTATTGTAGTTTCTAACGAATACGGGAGTTAAGGCTTTATTCTTATTGCCCAGCACATGGAAAAACTCTCCAGTCTCTAGCTCTAACATCTCTGTTATGTATTGATCACTGAAGAGATACCATTCCTTATTGTGGATATGGTAGGTTCCTGAATTGATAATTGGTGTCCACTTTTTTAGATGTTCTACTTCTTTTGTAATCAGATTCTTTAGGAGGATGTCATCTTCATATCCAAAACCCGATTGGTAATATAGCTTATCCAGGACTAGTTCTGCATCATAAATTGTTGGGACATAAGAAAATTCAGATAACTCAGAATAAACAGGCCACATAAACTTTCCCCACTCCCAGCCTTTGATTTTATTATTGGTTCCGGGATGAGCAGTGTCTACGTATTTAGACCGATGCCCCGTTTGTATGGAGATAGGAGAGGAGGCGATATTTATCAAAACGTCTAAGTTCACAATTAGGCCTTATAGGTGGTGGGGTAGACACTAAGTAATTCATTGATTACATCCGCACCAAAAGAAGTCGGTAACCCATTTACATATGTATCATCTGATTGAAGAATTTGTTGAAATAAAAATTTCTTAAAATGTTCATTCTGTAAGCTATTAACAATCACAGGACTAGACATAACTAAAAACTCATCATTGCGATGTTGATAGCTAATCATAGATCCACTGGCTGGGATCTCTGAACATTCTATAGTTCCAGTAACATAATTAATCCTATAATCTCCAGATCCAAGAACAGCGTTTAAATCTGTTATTTTATTTTTCAAGGTATTCGAGACTATATATTCACTTCCCTCTATAACTCCTTGATTATCTAGATTAATCCTAGAACCCTTTCCAGTCAAGATTTCTCCACGAACATTCTTTGCAGAGGTCTGTTCGAAAATACACATCGATCTCTTACTTGGATCATCTCCCAGAAGGGTCACATCGAATAGGTTTGTCGCTTCAATAGCGGTTTTTAAGTCAGTCACAGTGTATCCTGCACCAACTTCCAGTTCCCACCTTTCAATTTCGTGTTCAGGGATATCTGTATAATAGTCTTCATATATACAACATCTAGTATCTTTAAATGAAATGCATAAGCCATTGTGTGTGTTTACCGCGCCACTAACTGGTGTGATGAGCATCTCCCTGTCGATTGCTAATCCCAACTCTCTTGTGATTCCATGTATGAGTCCTGCATATGTAGAGTTTGCTCTATGAACAAATACGTCCATAAGTCTTTGTTTATACTCTGCATTTCTCTCTCCATTTAATCTTTTCAATCCTAGAGCTAAACCATGCCTATCTAGTTCATTAAATATCTGGTGTTGCTGAAAATCAGCATCGGTAAAATTAAGAGATGAAGGCATTTGTTTTTATGGATACTCCACTTTTAAGTCTTTGTATTTTTCATGTAAATAGATTATTTTTCTTTCATAATCAAACAATGCTAAGTTTTTATGAACATTTATTTCGTGATAATTTAAATTTGTTTTTATCCACAGCTTTTGATCTGAATCAAGAAACAAACCAGAAGGGTCCTCCCCACTGGTTTTGACCCCCATCTCTTCAAGATCAAATGTTTTTAAAGGCTTTTTGCTTTTGCTTTTGACTATTTTTTTTATTACCTCTGTCGTGTTATCAGAGAAAATAACTTCACCTATCAAGATGTATTCACCAGTGTTTAGCAATATGGGAGTTTCTACAGATTTTAATATTCTATCTTTCTGAAAAACCAAATCATAGTTGGTATCGTCACCAGAGAGATAAGCTATGGTTCCATTAAAGCTATAAGAAACCTTAACTCCTGCAACATTTTTTAAAAATTTGCTATGAGTTAAGTGGTAAGAAATTGTTTCTCCAATAACAATATCCTCATTATCGATTAGTATATCAATACTAGGATTATTTGTTAAGTCCTTTAATTCATTAATACTATCATTGCTTTCCTTGTCAAGATCATACAGGCATAGCTTCTCTTTATCGTTAGTATCTTTTACAAGTGCCCAGCATTGGTTTTTAAAAGGAATAAGTTCTATATCTTTTATTTCTTTTATATCTTGGTTACTCTTATCCTTCAGGTTCCATCTATCTTTAGAAACTTTCCCCACGTTTCCTTTCATAACCATCTTCCAGTCCTGTGTTGCATACTCTGCTCTTTCAAGCACACCCCTGTTCTGCACATCTAATGTGCCCCAGAATTCATCAATTTTTCTTCTATCTTTTGACCAACGAGTATTTGATAGGGATAGATAGTCTTCTTTCGATGCACCGTCAGCATAAATTTTCAAATAGGAGTCTTCTTCGTATGTGGTGTTTCCGCAATTCAAAACAGGTGTTGTCTTGCTTAGGATATCTAGGGGGGTGATGCTAGTGATACTTCTCCATTCTTTTTTACTTGTTACAGTGGTTTCCCAAGGAAAAACTATGATTTCAGAATCTTCCATTTCCCTACGATTGATTCCCTTTATCAATATTCTAGATCTTGCAAGCCTCCCCTCTTCTTTTCTAAAATAGGGGTGACCTGCGACTAAAGTAAAATAAAAATAACCTGCACCTCTTACCTCTCTTAAGGGATGCAATATTGTTTCTAGCGAATAGAGTTCATCTATTTTCTTCTGTAAGGTGATGCTCTGTATTTCTAAACCACCACCGTATGGAACTTTTTTTCCAGCACTAACTGCATCCGGCTTGCTGTCCTCCCAGAAGGTTTTTATGTTTCCATCCTCGATAAGTGTTATAGCTGCCTTTGGGTTTGCAGAGGTATCTACTAAGTTATCCTCTTCAGAAGAAATCATTACCCCGTCTATAGTCCCCTCAATTACTGTAGGAGGGATATAGGTTACGGTTTGTGTGTTGACATTATCTTCTGTAAAAATGAAATTTGGATCAAAATGGATTTTAAATAACTGATCTATCTCTGCAAGATTTGCTGTAGATAACAAAGTGTTCTTGTCTACTTTTTGTAAGGCAAAAGCCAAATCCTCTGCTTCATTGGCAATGGTATTTAGTAAGCGTTGTCCATTTGAGTCTGGATCATTTCTTATCTTTGACCATGCTGGGAAAGCATTTGCAAGCTCTTGGGTTAAGGGTGATTGTTTACCCATGACTTCTCCTACTTGATAATCACAACAATCGGGTTCTCTGTTGCGATGTATTCCAATTCAATTAATAGTTTTTCATCTGTAGCAGGTGTGTAATTAACAGGATTATCTCCTGCAAAAAATAAGGTTTCTGGGACTTTCGTTGTCGAAAGATCTGTTTCTTTGTATACAGTGATGCTGTCTATCGGGCGACCGTCAGATCCAAGATAACTAATGTTGTCACTTACAGACATTACTCTTTGAGTAATTTCAGAAAAGCTCAACTGCTCACCAATATCCAGATTATTTATGTAATCAAATAGCCTTTGTCTAATTCGATTTTTTAACTCTTGCTTATTCGTATCATCTACTTGGTCTATCAGTTTAATGGTAACCTGCATTGAGACACCCGTCTCCTTTGGTTTCCTGACATTAAAGCTAACGCCTTGAGATACCACAAAATGCAATGCTCGCCTAACGTTACTAAGTAATGTGTTGCTAACCTGTGGAGTTATTGCTTTGATCAATATGTCAAATGTCCCAACCCCTCTCCAGAATGGCATCATAACAACATCAGCAACACCCTCTACACCAAGTGCAGTCATTCGAATTGCAGTATAGTTTCCTGTTTCAGAACTTAAAACTTGATTTGCAATTCTAAATCTAAAGTTTGCATCACTCTCCATGCTTCTGCCAGTTGTGACATCTGCTTCGTTTGTCACTTTCAAATCTACATTGTCAATGTTGTGATGATTGAGAGTTCCTTTAGCAACGTTTCCTCTAGCTCCGGTTTTTCTCGATGTTGCAGGAGCATATATCTCTGTTGTTCCTGCAACTACCTGAACTGTACTTGTTGTTATATAGGTTACTCCTGAGGCATTAAGTTCTGTGCTAACAATAGTTCCTGCTGGGATTGTAATCGTTGAAGGAGCATTAGAGGTAACAAAGAAACGAAGAACTTGATCTTCTGCTCCAACCCTTGCCGGGGCCTCCAGGTTTCTACTCAATCCAAACATTTCTCCAAAGCGATCCAGGAATACCCCTTCAGCACCATCAATAAATGCGTGGGCCATATTCAAATCAAATTTGGTCCACATGTCTCCCATCTTATTTGTCACAGCTTCAATGATGGCTCTTGCCGTTGAGCCTGGACTAGCCTCAGTAATATTGCTATTACTTAACAGGTCTGTGACAACATCAGAAAAAATTTCTTGTTTTGATTCTCCAAATAAAGGCATTTATATTCCTCCAAAGCTTCTTGGACTCCAATTTACTCTTCCATCACTAGAACTAAAAAAGAAAGTCATTTCTAGTTCTCTTGAGATACTATTAAATGCAGTGGGTCTGGCGCTTACAACAATCTCTATAGCCACTCTTGTTTGGCCAACTGCGTTTACTCTTACCCTTAAGTCTTGTTTCTCTACTATTTTTGTACCAATAAGAGCGTTTTTAATTTGGGTTTCCATTCTCTTTGCATTTTCTCTGGTGTTTGGCTCACCTATAAAACTATTTAAATTTACTGCTAGCGTAGGGTGATCAATCCAATCACCAGTTTCACTTTTCAATAAAGATATAATCTTTTGTTGCAAAGAAGCTATTTGATCCTTCTCTGTATTATTAATATCACCATTTGAACCAAGATCAAGGTCTCCATCGGGAGTCATTAATAAATCAATACCATCATAGTTTTTCATTACAATGCCATTAAGCTTTGGATGGTGAATATTCCCTGATCAGCGAGATAATCCATAAGCTCCACCCCCGGAATATTTATCGTTAAATTGGGTATAGGGCTGGCGATAGTAGAAGGCATTAACTGTGCAAATCCTATATTCTCTCTAAAGATAACACCCTTGGTGATATTCTCTGGCATCGTTAATAAATCGATCCTATTAGAACGCAGAGTTACGTGCCCTGGTCGCATAGCAAGAAAGGTTTTCTTATCACTCAGAGCCATCACCTTATTCGGGCCAATAACAATCCCTGCAGTTGAATTTAAATCAACTCTCCAAACTCTTATATTTCTTTTATCTGATTCGCTCATTAGCTTCTCCTAAAAGGGCATAGAAAATCCAACCTCAATATCCGGCAATGCGTAGTCTTGCACAACAAGGTTTTCGTTATTACTTAAAACCTCCACAATCACATGCCCTTCTGGTTCATTTTCTCCCACCCAATGTATTCTGACTTTAAGGCCTTTTCTTAAGGCTCCATATTTCATATTGATTTCAGTCATGGGTGTAGCAACGGTATAGTATTCTTGTTCTACCTTCCCGTTTCGTCTAGTAGTTTTAAACTCTTTTCCATTTAAGTACTTAAGACTAACCTGACTTGTCATTAAATTTATCTTATCGATTATACCATATTCTATATGGTGTTGCTTACTTTTGTCAGCAACCTGTTTGATTCTATTTTCAGAACGATTAATATCCTGAACTGTTAAAGAATTTCTTGCATATTTATCTGCACTCATTTCGTCTCCTTATAGCTCTGGATAGAACTCTGGATTTTTCTTCATATCTTCACTTAGCTCTAAAGCAGCCTTTCCATTATAACCATCAATAAACCATTCCTCAGTTTTATCAAACAGATGCCTGATAAAGGTTCCTGGTCCATATGATTTACGAAATATTGGCATGCCTCCAAGAAGTGGCCTACCCCTAACTGTCAAGGGACTATATTGGAATAACTGTTGCATTTGAGATCTTGTAATCATTTTTCTAAATGCCCAGACACCTATTGCATCAAGAGCCCCAAGGGCATTTCCTTGGGCATCATATTTGTCTCCATCATCTAACAACAGGTTATCCATGAAAAAGTAACCTAGAATTCCAACTACCGCAACTCCAGTTAATGCCACTGCTGCTGTTGCACCAAGAACTGTCGCAGCTATGGCTGAGGCTCCAATCTTAAACGCTCCATACATTGCTCCAACCTGAAGTGAACCTTGCAAGAAGTTCCCCATCGGCCCTGTGGGCTCCATGCCCATCTTCACTGTTGGTCCCAGAAAAGAAAACATACTGTCTTCTACAACAAGACTCATAACGTCAAGTGCAGGCATTGTAGCCTCTTCGTTTACATGGATACACATTCTGGGTGTAATTTCTGTAATGAATCCCGAATCATGAGAGAAACGATGAACGACTTGTTCTACTTCAATGGGTCCGTACATCTCTGTATAGGTATCAAAGATATAGCAAATATCATATGGTTTAATATTCGCATCTCCAAGTATTACTATACCTCCCCTGTATCCTTTTTTCATTGAGCGCCACAGCAGGGATTGACCATATCTTTTTGCTTGTTCATATCCAATACAGTTAGGAAACCCAGCATATACCTCCCTAATCTCTTCATCTCTGATCCCTGCATCTGATTTCAATGTCAAGGTTTCTGCATCATTAAACTGAAGCTTAGTTTCATCATCAGCCTCATTGGCATGGTCATCAGAAGTATATTCAATTGTTGCTGCATTAAAGGTGCTGTAAGCAGAAGAGATAATTCCATTCTCTATAATATTGTGCTGGTTTGTAAGAAGGTGGTAGTTTCTAAAATTTTTAACAATACCACTATCCAAAGAATAATTATAAAGAGCTTTTGAAATCGCATAATCTCTTCCAATCGTTTTATCGTTTCTGAGGAAATTATCCTCTTGCCAATTAACCTCATTAGTCCATAAAGTTCCCGACCCCTGAGTATCATCGAGATCTAATTGCGTAAGAACATCTTGATCAAACTCAACAGCTCCGTCACTCATTCTTTCAATGAATTCAATATCTCTGTTTCTTCCCTCTGAGGTATAGTGTGATTCTGCTGCAACAAATCGAATTTTAGCTGCAACCTCTTTCTCTGTTTGAGTTGGATCTCTATATACATAGTTTCCATCTGGAAGCCCAAAATATAAAGTCATCCTGGGTCCCCATATCCCCTCATAGGGCATCGGGTAAGCAATCATACCTGGATGCCTGTGGGTTAGTTCTTGAACCACATCCCAGATAGTTGTCTTATAGATTTTAAAATTCGTTCCTTCCATAAGGCCTGCAGTTCCTCCGATTGGAACGTTAATGTTATCTCCATATAGTTCTTTAGCCATCTTCCATGGCTCGTGATGCAAAGTATCGCTTTTTAATTCATCTCCCCATTCAAACCATTTATCACTATCTTCATTACCCGCAAGCATTGAAAATCCTGTTGATGTTGCTTTTTGCCATCGACCGAAATGCTTGAGTTCTGGATAAGCCATAAGTGTTTCAATGATTTCCCCTGTTCTACTGGTTTTTCCTGCCTCGAACTCATTCTGTTTTGTTTGAACCTTGCCTGTCTTATCCTCCCACTCCTGTTCTCCAACACCTTGTAAGGTATTGACAAGTTCCATTGCGTGGCTTTGACATGTGATGGTAATCATATCATCTGTTCCATGATATTTAATATCCATAACAGGACCATTAAAAATGGTTGTTAGCTTATCTGGATTTGGATCATATCCCATCCTGACTTGAATCTGAGTTCCCGTTTTTAACAGCATAGAAGTAATTGGATTCTCGGCAGCTGTGTCTACTTTTCCCTCTGCAACCTTACTTAAATCCTCTGTGCTTTTTTTATCGTTATTATTTATAGAGGTAACTGTTGCCGTGTCTCTATTAGCTAGGCTATTTGGATTTCCTTTTCCTTGCTTTAAGTCTGTGAAATTTCTATTTGTTAAATTTCCACTAATATTTGTTAGTCTAATAATACACAAATCCACAGGGTTATCTGCATGACGAACCATCTGTATTTCTTGAACAGCCTGATAGGAGAAGTAATCATCAAAACCAAACAAAGCCCTTTCGTTTTCATCACTCTCTACAAAGTATAACTTATATGTAGGGTAGGCTTTATTCATCCCTCTATTTTGTTCAAATGATTGTTGGAATTCCTTCTGGCTATTTTCCAACACAGAGTCGTGGCTTTGAAATGCAAACTTTGGCCAAGCTGATTTAGGGAAATTGTTCTCCTTTATAATTTTTTCTGGGTCTACGGGCTTCCCCTCTTGACGAACTTCAAAGTGTAAATGAGCCCCACTGGAAAATCCAGTATTACCCATGTGAGCAAGAAGCTCTCCCTTTTTAATTGGTAGGTGTTTTTTATTTGCAGTCCACCTGTTGTATAGATCTCTCCAGTGTTCATCATCATGCAAGTGCTTATATATCGTTTGCCACTTTCCATTTGTATGTCTTATCGTTATGGATAGCGTTCTGTCGTGTGTTTTTTGAGATAGGCTCTTCCAAAAGCTTTCACTATAGCCTCTGGATTTTCTATATTTTTCAACTGCAAAAATGTTATGCTTGTTAACCTTGTCTCTTCTGAGAAAATAGTCAGTCCAGGTCTCTGTTTTCCCTTTTCCATTTGGTCCTAATCCCCCGACTCCTTCTCCAGTCACTAGGCCTT
>NZCX01000027.1 GCA_002688415.1 Candidatus Pacearchaeota archaeon | reverse complement strand
TGTTCAGTATTTTACGATGTGAGAAAAGAAATTGGGCATTCATAAAAATGTGTGCGAGAGCGGGAGTCGCGAGTGATTTGCTCACTTCCGAACATGTGAGGAAAACATGGAACATCTTGGATGTTACTTTTGACTATTTTATCTATTATCACAAGAGTGAATCATGAGAACAAGGCGGAGTAAAAAATTTCGCTTTTTCAACAATCTTTCTTAATAATACCTGAAAATGCAAAATTTTTTCGAGCTGAAGTTTGATCTTAATAAATCATTTTAAGGTAGGACATATGTCCTGAACCTATACATTATGATGGGCAGTTTTGTTTAATCTAACATTTAGTGAGCTATCAAATCAATCTTCAACTAATAAATAGTTATCTCCTTCTTTTTTATTAATAATTGATATTGAATGATTATTAAGGAAATCCTTTCCAATAAAACTCGGCAGCTCTTGCGCAAGATAGCCTTTTACTCTTGGAATCCCTACATAAATCTCCTGTTCAAATGTTTTAGTATTTCCATTTTCATCTCTAAAATTTATTTCACAGACACCTAATTCTATCAAGTCCATACTGATATTCCCAATTTGAACATTATACTTAGAGGGTTTAGAACTATAAGGTATCCTTGTTCTTTTTATTGAACTCTCACTAATTATGGTAAATGGACAGCCAGTATCAACAATAGCCTTGCAAAAAAAACTCGACAAGCTTCCATATTTAACAGAAAAAGTTACCATATCCCTATCAAAACCCAAACTTTTACCACTAAATAAGGGAATTTTAAACATTTTATAAAACCATTATCCCTTCTTCTTCAGAAACAAATTCTATAACTGTTTTCGCAGGGTCTATGCTTTTACCTTCCAAAATCTTATTCACCTCTTCTATGGAATTTCCAAAAGCAATAACCTCCCCTCCCTTAATTGCAACAAATTTGTTCAAAAAATCTTGTCTTAAATCAGCTTTTTTATTCTGAAAAAAAATAAAATCTGTTTCAAAAGATTTCAACTCAATAGCCAATGTATTTGTTATCATCTTAAAATCACCATCCTTTTTCTTAATAAACTTATATATTTTTTGTATATAAATTTATGGTTTTCCATTTTCTTAATCTATCAGATAGACACTTTTATAAATCCCACCCGCATTAATCTAATATGGCAAAAATGAGCGTGACCCCGTGGGAAGTTTCAGGCGATATTAATTATGATAAGTTAGTCAAAGAATTCGGATTATCTAAAATTGACTCTAAGATGCTCGAAAGAATAAAAAAACACACCAAAGAACTGCACCCAATGTTAAGCAGAGGAATTTTCTTTGCCCACCGAGATCTCAACTGGATACTAGATGAATATGAAAAAGGAAACAAATTTTTTCTTTACACCGGACGAGCCCCATCCGGACCAGTGCACCTCGGGCATATCTTAGTGTGGGAATTCACAAAATGGCTGCAGGAAAAATTCGGAGTAGAATTATGGTTCCAATTTCCAGACGAAGAAAAATTCCTCTTTAAACAAAATCTAACATTTGAAGAAATTGATAAACATCTCCACGATAACATGCTCGACATAATCGCACTGGGCTTTGACCCAAATAAAACACATTTTATCATAGACACCCAGCACGCAAACCTAATGTACAAAGAAGCATGCAAAGTCGCAAAGAAAATCACCTTCTCAAATGTCAAAGCTGTTTTCGGGCTGACAAACGAATCAAATATCGGAAGCATTTTTTACACATCAATGCAGGCAGTCCCGGCATTCCTTCCATCTGTCTTAAAGAAAAAGAAAATACCCTGCTTAATTCCCCACGCAGTTGACCAAGACCCGCACTTCAGATTAACAAGAGACATCCTCCCAAAACTAGACCACTACAAACCGGCCTCAATCCAATCTTCTTTTATCCCCCCGCTGACAGGAACCAAAGGGAAAATGTCCTCGTCAAAAGAAAGCTCTATTTTCATGACAGACACACCAGAGGAAGTTAAAAAGAAAATAAACAAATACGCTTTTTCCGGAGGACAACCAACAACCGAAGAACACAGAAAAAAAGGCGGCAACCCCGATGTAGATGTTTCTTTCCAATACTTAAAAATGTTTTTTGAACCTGACAATAAAAAATTAAAAAAAATCGAACAAGATTATAAATCCGGAAAAATGCTAACAGGAGAATTAAAACAAATCCTAATTGAAAAAATAAACAATTTCTTAAAACAACACCAGAAAAAACGAAAGCTCGCAGAAAACCAAATTGACAAATTTATTTATTCTGCTTAGGCCTTATAGCATTCAAATAATCTTTCCGTGATTTTACCAATTTCAAATAATTATCAATTCCCTCAGCAATTCCCTGCTCAACATCAAAATAATCATCTATTAAAAATTTTCTGTCCCCCGGGTTTGTCAAAAATCCAGATTCAATTAAAACACTAGGCATTGAACCGCCTAATACTCTTAGTTTTCTTTTTTCAATACCTTTATTCACAACATCTTTTCGACCATTAGCCCTAACCCAACTCCAAACAGAATTATTTATAATTCTGGCTAATTCCATACTCTTCTTATCTTCATAAAGTGTTTTAATCCCATTATGTTTTGCATCCTTAGCAGCATTATTATGCAAACTTACCAATACACCAGCATCTAATCTTTCTGCTAAAGGCAGCCGAGAATCAAGAGGTGTAGAAGTTTTCCTGCATTTCCGAGTCATAACAACTTCATAACCTCTTTTTTCTAAAATTTCCTTTACTCTTTGTGCCTGTTCAAAAACAATATCTGCTTCAAAATAACCACCCGTATTCAAACACGCTCCCGGATCATAAAGACCCTTTTTCCCATTATTATAACCATGACCCGGATCTAAAACAACTAAGCCTCTGCTTTTAGGTTGACTCGCAGACTGACTTGCTGGAGCACTAACTGCCCGACTCGCTGTTCTTTTAGCAGGTTTACCTTCTGACTGACTTGCCCTTTCCTCAAGCCCCGCCCCGCCAGCCCCATCCCTGCCAGATGTCCTCCTCCCCTGACCAGCTTCCCCAACTTTCCGAACAACCGGAACAGGATGTTTTAATTTTGACCCTGATTTTAAATTCCTACAAGCAAAAGTTCCCGCACTCGCAGCTATAACTATCAAAGCTGCAGTTAATATACCATTTAAGGAACTATTTAATTTTCCCTTTCCCATACCAGAAAAACCAAAAAACCCCTTATAAACCTTACTATTGTTACTATTCCCCAGATGTGACAGAACTACCCACCCACCGCCCCGCCCAAAACCTCCAACCCCTTCCCAGAAATCTTCATACCAACCGCCTTCCGAACATGATTCGTTCGCCTCATCTTATTTATCCGCAAAGCCCTGTCAGAAACCCCCTGAATCCCGCCCTCATAAAAAGTTGTCACACTATCTGCCAAAAACCTAAGAATATCTGTCTTACTCCAATCCCCGCTTAGATTAGGCGAATGCTCTGATTCAAAGCTCTCATCAGCAAGTACAGAAGTCACATTCAGCCTCTTCATAAGTGATACAAGGTCATAAATTACCTCTCGAACCTTCCCTTCCTCACTAAGACTCAAAGCCAAAACAGAAACAGGGTCAAAGCAAATTCTCTGAATATTATATTTAGAAATCAATCGCGTCAACTCTGCCTTCAATTCATTCACAGATGTATGTGGCGAAAACTTCAAAAACTGACCCCGCCCCTCCTGAGCCAACCGAGAAAAATCCCACCCAAACCCCCGTGCATCACTCAGCACCTCAACAATATCTGGCTCAAACGAACAATACAACCCATTCTCATTATACTTCGTCGCCCCTGCCCACAAAAACTGCAAAAGAAAAGTCGTCTTCCCAGACCCAGGCCCCCCAACTATCACATTATTCGAACCCTTCACAAAACCGCCCCGGCAAATATCATCAAAGCCAACAATACCAGTCTTACACCTCTCTGTTTCATCACCCATGCCAATACCAAGTTTGTATTATATTTAAATCTTTAGAATTCAAAAGCTATTAAGTTAATATCTAATAGTCTAATAAGAAAGCATATATTAGAAGAGCATAATCCTTTAAAATAACAATTTATAGTCTAATACATGAAACGGGAAACCTTTCTTCAAGCAACATTATCATTTGTACTATTTATCTTTTCCATAATTGTATTTAAGTTACTAAAGATAGATATGAACTTTATTGTAACATTTATTTTAGCCATATTTACTCTAAGCATCTCTATTTTTTTCTTTATAGAATCTAATAAGATAATGGTAACAATTAAAGAAAGAGTAATAGAAATACAAAAAGATATAGAATACTTTAAAGTGAATGAAGAAAAAGTGAAAGGTTTAAATATTCAGGGGTTTTTAGACTATGTAGATAAAAAGAAAAGGGTGAAAAGATGGTGAAAAGAATAAATTTTAATAAAGGGGCTTTAAGTTTTTTTATCCCAAAAGGTGTTATGAATTACAGAGATAATAAATTTGTCAGTCTAATAGATTACTCTTCTGAGGATGGAACCTTGAAAATAGTAAAAGACAAAGATAATGGATTGAAGGTTTTTTATAGATATAAAAATAATGGGTCTTGTGATTTAAAAGCAAATGCTGAAGACTTAGATGATGATAAAGAACACGAAGTGGCTGTTAGTTGGTCTATGGAGGACAGATTAGTTAAAATATATATCGATGGCGTGGAAATTGCGAGCTGCGAAATAGATATAACTCCGAGTGCAGTAATTTAAGCTAAATTTATTTGTTCAATAATTCTCAGAATGTTTAAACCAAACAGAATAAACAAATTTAAAAACACCTGCCCCCTAAACCTAATATGAAAATACTTTCCATACACTGCGACTACATAAAATTCCGCCCGCTGAAAAAAGCAATCAAAAATCCAGAAGAAATAGAATCAAAAGATCTAGTAGAAGTAAAAGACCCGCTCGGAATTTTCATAGCAGTTGAAAAATCTGACGAAGGTTCGTCCAAGGAAATCGTCGACGCACTTATAGAAAACATCTTAGATTTAAAAGAAAAAGTCAGAGCAAAAGACATTGTCCTCTACCCATACGCCCACCTTTCCTCAAACTTATCCAGCCCAGATTTTGCCCACAGCGTAATCACAGATGCAGAAAAACAACTTAAAAAAAAGAAAATCAACACCCACCGCGCCCCATTTGGCTATTACAAAGAATTTGAATTAAAGTGCAAGGGACATCCCCTTTCAGAATTGTCACGCGAAATTAATTTAGAAGATAAAAAAGAAAAAGAATTTATTACACTTCCTAAAGAAGAAGTCTACGACCACAAAAAACTGCTTAACAAAATGTCCAAGGTCAAAATGAGCGCGCCAAAAGGAAAAGACGGACTAAAAAGCAATGTCGAGCTTGGCAGAGATTTAGATTTATATATTGTCAGCGAAATTGTTGGACAAGGACTGCCCCTGCTAACTCCAAAAGGCACCACAATAAAAAGAGAAATAGAACGTTTTGTCGTTGACGAAGAACTAAAAAGAGGCTACGAATTTACTTCCACACCTGTAATGGCAAAAAGTGATTTATACAAAGTTTCCGGACACTGGCAGCATTACAAAGATTCTATGTTCTCCTTAAATGTAGGAAACGAAACTTTCGCCCTCAGACCAATGACTTGCCCGTTCCAGTTCATCCTTTTCAAAAGAAAACCAAGAAGCTATAGAGATCTACCAAAAAAATACGCTGAAATAGCAACCCTGTTCAGAAACGAGCAGTCAGGAGAACTAAGAGGCATGACAAGACTTCGGCAATTCACACTAGCAGACGCCCACATAATCTGCAAACCAGACCAGCTAGAAAAAGAATTTGAAAAAGTCATCGACCTTGTCAACTATGTCATGGAAAAACTAGGAGTAAAAGATGTATTCTACAGATTTTCCAAGTGGGATCCCAAAGATAAAGGAAAATATATTGACAATCCAAAAGCATGGAAAGAATCAGAAAAAACAATGCAAAAAATCCTAGACAAACTTAAAATTAAATATAAAGAAGCAAAAGGAGAAGCAGCTTTTTACGGACCTAAATTAGACCTGCAATACAAGGATGTTTATCAAAAAGAAGACACCCTCATAACAATCCAAATTGATTTTGCCCTCCCAGAAAGATACGACCTCACATACAAGGACAAAGACAACAAATTAAAAAGACCCATGGTAATCCACAGATCCTCATCCGGAGCAACAGAAAGAATGATAGCTTATCTTTTAGAAAAAAATCAGGGCACCCTCCCCCTCTGGCTTTCCCCTATCCAAACCCGTATCCTCTCTTTCACAGACCGAAACGTAAAAGCAGCAGAAAAGACTCTCCAAAAATTAAAACAAGAAGGAATCAGAGCAGACAGTGATTTTGACTCAACAACAATGAGCGAAAAAGTCAGAATTGCAGAAATGCAAAAAATTCCCTACATAGTCACAATCGGAGACAAAGAAGAAAAAGCAGGCACACTAGCTGTCCGTGAAAAAGGCAAAAAAGCATTAAACCAGCAAAAAACCAACAAGTTTATCTCAGATTTAAAAAAGAAAATCGCAGATAGAAGCAAATAAAAACTACTAAGCTTTCACAATAAAAGAAGATGCGCAATAAAAGAAGATGAATACAACAGCACTAACATGGGGGAAAATTGTCCTGATTTTCCAGGCAGTCATAACCCTCTTAATCGGACTGGTCTTCTTTCTCCAGATAACAGGACTTGATGAACACGGAATAAAAGAAATAAAATTTGAAATAAACGAAGAAATCAGCAGCGCAGTAAACCAAAGCCAAGAAAATTACGTAAACATAAGCCAAAGATTCGAAATCGCCGGCTACATTCTCCTGGTCATCGCAATAATAGAAATCCTAATTGTCTCCCGGTTTGTTTCATAATTATAATCCTCTGCAAATTCCCTACATCATATTCAGCATTTTACTTATTATTAACCCAGCATTTTATAATGAGGAAAGATGATTGAACATTAATAAAACTTCTTAGAACGACAAGACGCAAGCGTCTTGGAGTTAAGATGTCAGAAAAAACAAATAGTTTTTGATAAAACTTTTTTCTAAAAAGTTTTGGAGCGAGCCGAAGGCGAGCGTGTTGATATCAAAACCTGAACTAGTGTAAAAACAGTAACCTAAAAACTTATATATCTCCCCCCAATAAACAAAACATGAAAAAAATGTATTCAACCCTCATTCCCATTATATTAACAGGAATAATCGCAGGTTGCAGTTCTTACTCTATAAATCCATATAATTCGCAAAAAGACAGAGAAAAGAGCATAAGACACGCACTTAATACATTTTTCCCGCCGCAAGAACAAAGTCTTCAAAGTATGGAAAATGCATGGAGCGCAATGCTTCCGCCGCCAGAAGAAGGTCGTCAAAGCACAAAGAACGCACTAAGCGCAATCTTCCCGCCCCTACCAAAAAATACAAAAAGAACACAAGAATAATCAAACCTTCTCAACAATCACATTCACATTCCGCTCTTCCCACGACTTCAAAATCTTAAAACCAACTTGTCTTA
>NZCX01000026.1 GCA_002688415.1 Candidatus Pacearchaeota archaeon | reverse complement strand
TAATCACAATGTAAATTCAGCGTCTTCATGCCAAACTTAGGACAAAAGCATTTATAAATATTGGTTTCTTAGAAATGTCATGAAAAAGGTGACATATGGTCTCATTGCAATTGGGGCATTATTAATTGTAGCAATAGGATTTTTGTTAGTAAACAATAGCCCTGAATCCTCAATAAATGAAACAGCATACTCTTTAGATGCAGTAAAAAGCCATAACGCAGCAGAGGATTGTTGGGTTTCATACAGCGGAAACGTCTACGATATAACCCTATTCTTATCGGAACATAAGTCCGGACTCGAAGAATATTGTGGAACAGGAGATGAGTTCGAAGAAGCATATTCTGGAACACATGGAAGCAGCAAGGACTACATACTTGATGATTATAAAATAGGAGTAGTAGAATAATGGTTTCAGGAGTAATCTTAACAGGGCAACTCGCATTAGCAGGTTTAATCTTAACAATGATTTTTGGAATGCTAAAGATAAAGGGCAAATGGGCATTTATATCACATAAGGTTTTTGCAACCCTAACACTTCTCCTAGCATTGCTTCACGCATATTTAGTTTTATTCTGATCGCATTGAAAGTTCTAACAACTTTTAAATACTCCACTTCCATATATAAAACATGACAGGAGAGGTGATTGATAGATGTAAAACTGGGATTCCAGGTTTTGATGAATTATGTCAGGGTGGTCTAATAAGAAATTCAGGAAATGTTCTTGTTGGCGGACCAGGTAGTGGAAAAACGACATTCCTACTACAATTTCTATGGAATGGAGTAAACAAATTCAATGAAAACGGATTATATTGTTCTTTCGAGCCAGACATTGCAGAAGTAGCAGAAGATGCAAAGGTCCATGGATGGGATTTATACAAGTTAAACGATGAAGGAAAAGTAAAATTTGTTAAATTCTCACCAGAGACTTCAATAAGAGAGATAAAATCTGAATTAACAAAGCTAGTTTCAAAGAACGACATCAAGAGGATTTGTTTTGACCCAATATCGGTTTTAGCATTAAGCCAAAACGATGAGGGGAAAATAAGAGAAATGGTTTTTGAGCTTTCTTCTTTGATGAAAAGACTAAAAGTTACCACAATATTCACAGATGAGTCAATGGAATTGGACCTTGGGCAGGCAAGAATGTCAACAGATCTATCAAAAACAGACATAATACAGTTCTTATCAGATGCAGTAATATTTCTATACGATACTGGAATTGCAGGAAACGCAGATAGGTCATTAAGAATTCGGAAGATGAGAAGAACTAACCATGTCAGGCAACCGGTAGGTATGCTGATCAACGATTCTGGTATTGAAGTCTTCAATGGACAGCAAGAATAGTTTGTAACCCCTGAAGAGATACAACACTACCAAAACACTTAAAAAGCCTAATTTTCTCATATTTCTATGAAAAAGGGAAGAAACAAATTTATGGATGCTTATCAAGTATGGGCCAATAGATTCGCAGTGGCCACAGCTTCGACAGCACTCTTTGTAGGTATACCTACATACTTGCAATCTAGAGGGCAAGAGGCCGAGGTACCAAGAGAGGATATACACTATACTGCAGAACCAGAATTCTCACCAGCAAGCGAAGAAAGAATAAGAAGCAAGAATCACGAAGAAAGAGTAAAAGCACTAGAAGAGGCCTGGAGAGCAGAAGAAAAAAATTATCAAAACTTCGAAATGCCAGAAGCAGAACCAAATGATCATGATTCTACACAATTAGCAAAGCTGAGCCCAAGGGTGATACAAGAAGTAATAGATCATTATGGGAACGGAAAATCAGAATTAACTGCACAAGATATTATGGGATCGTCAAAAAGAACAACAGTTCCAGAGCTAATGTATCTAGTTTCTATGGCCCAAGAAGGAAACTTTGCCACAAAAGGAAGGGCAAAAAGAACAAATAACCCAGGGAACGTTGGCAATACCGACAATGGAGACAATAGATATTTATCATCTATAGAAAAGGGCCTTGATCTTTATGGAAAAACAATAGCAAGAGAATATTTTCCTAATGAAAAAGCAAGCCTTGGAGCATTTATCGAAAACGGATTTAGAAGGCCAATCGATGGTGCAAGATATATGAGAGATGAAAAGGCCGAAAGTAAATACATAAAGATATTCAATGATATCGCCAGAAGGGCAAGAAGGAAGTCCTAAAATGCAATCAATAGCAAAAATAGCACAAGTAAATGTTTTTTATATTGACCTAATCGGATTAGCGATGAAGTCAGGGGAAACTGGTCTTGCCGAAGAGTGTGCGGACAAGCATGGTCAGTTCTTATGTAATTCTCATCGAGACATAATGGCTGAGGCAATGGGAGTAGAGAGAGAGGGTAGAAGGAACCCAGAAATAGCACAAGAAACGTTAGATCGAGCAGAAATACTAAGAGACTACGCATGGACATTGTCAGAAACATACCAGAGACTAGCCGACGAAAAACATTGGCCATCTAGATTGCCTAAAGGAAGAATATAGCTAATTCTTATAAACAAACTTATCAATTAATTTTTCAGCACCAGCTCGTCTTTTATTATGATCCCCAAGGGCTTTAGTTAATTTCTCAATCAACATAGCCTTAATTTCACCACTTAGCAACTCACCTTTCGAATATTTCTCATAAATCTCCGCTAATTTCTCATCATCTTCCTCAAAATACCTTAACCATTGGCAAGAAACATCAGAATTAACGTCACCACCCTTTTCTCTGTGCTCTTCAACAGTTTCTTTTCCGCCGCTAAAAGCATGTTTGTTAATCTTTTTCTTAATTGTTTTGGCATTATCAGTCATTAACACCATTTTATCAGGATTCGAACTACTTCCCTTAGAATCAACACCGGTCAAAGGCGACATAAACTTAGAATGAATGATTGAGGGCTTATAATGACCCAATTTTTCAACAACATCCCTTGAAATTCTGAAATGAGGATCTTGATCGACAGCAAGAGGGATAAGGCATCTTTGTTTCTCCCCGCTCAACACACTTGGTAAAAAAATAGGTACAGTTTGCATTGCGGTATAAAAGATGCTTCCAATATTATTCGAATCATTAAACCCGAAACTCGCCTTTATAGTCGAGAAAGTAATCTTCTTAGAAACCTTAACAGCCTCTGGATACATAATCCCCGCATGTTGAGTATCAACTAGAAAGTGTGTTTTCTTTGGGTCAAACCCAATTGCAATTACGTCAAGCATATTTTCCTTGGTCCAGCCTTGAATTTCTTCAAAGGTTTTATTCTTGTACAAAAACTTTTCATCATCTGTAAATTGAAACCATAACTCAATACCAAATTTATCCTGTAGCCATTTGGTAAAACTCCAAATAGTATAATGTCCTAAATGTATCGGTCCAGACGGTCCACATCCAGTATAAAGAAAAACTTTCTTGCCATTTTCATAATCATCCAAGAACTTCTCTAGGTCCCTATGCGCAAAAAAGATACCTCTTCTCAAGTAAGGATGAACCTCTCCGGCTATTTTCTCTATTCGCTTCAAAAGTTTTTCATCTAGAGGCTTAATCCCAAACTCTTTTCCAAGACGCGCATAATCGACATCTCCTTGAACGTCATAAGGGTTTACAATCATCTCTTTTGCCATAAAACATCCTAGAGAAGGGGATTTATAAAGTTTTGTTGAACATAAATATTTAAATACGCAGATTCTATAATAATAACATGATAAAAAAAGAGTTAGTGATGTTAACATTCTGCTTATGTATTTCTTTGGTTGTAGCGCAACTATCTTTATCTGAGGTCGATGAAGTATACAATCTTGGGGACAGATTATATGTAACAATAAATGGAATAATAGGGGCTGATTCAGGAAATTTGAACCTAAATCTTATATGTTCAAATACAACAACAAGTCTATTAAAGATCTCAGCGAGAGCGTTTTCTTCTTCCAGTGAGACTTCTTACTCTTTGCCGTACAAAATCCTTTCCGAGGAAGACTTAGAGATTTCAAACATTGAAGATATCGTCGGGAATTGTTTTCTTCAAACGGCGCTAGGGATAAAGATAATCTCTGGGCCACAGTTTAAGGTGAGCAATCAGATAAACATCGAGGTATCTTCAGATAAAGAAGAATACAATCCGGGAGAAACAATGGTGCTGGACATAATAACAAAAAAGGAAAATGGCGAAGATTATACGGGAGAAATTGAATTATCAAATTTCACCGAAGGACTAGAGTTGGTTGAAGCACAAAAGACTATAGAGGTTGCGCTAGATGAATCTCTCGAGGCCGGATCTTACATTATTGGGTTTAAACTATCAGACGACCAGGGCAACGACGGAGAACAAACTCTAGAATTCAAGATTAACCAGGTTCCATCCAGGATAAGCTTTGGAGTAAACTCGTTAGACATAATGCCAGGGGAAAAGATTGCAGTTAATGGAGAAGTTCTTGACCAAAGTGGGAATATAATATACGACACTATGGATTTGGAATTTACATCACCGAAGGGATTCAGAATTCAAGAAACACTGGAGCCCTCAGCAATAAAAGAGATTTTCATTCCATTTAACTCTACAAAGGGAGATTGGAAGATGGTTGTTACTTCTGGAGATCTAAGAGATGAGCTGACAATAAACATTCTTCCGAGCCCGCACCTAGAGTATGAGTTGAGAGATAATATACTTACTGTAATAAATGTTGGGAACTCACTCTTTAGCGATTATTTCAATCTTACGATTGGGCCAACAGAGAAAAGGGTATTCGCAGAGCTGGAACCTACAGAGTCAAAGCAATTTGTCTTGACCGCACCACATGGGAATTATGAAATAGGACTTAACGACGGAAAAACAAACTTTACTGGCTCTACATTCTTGACAGGGAATGCTGTTTCTATAAAGGATCTTGGGACGGGGGAATTCTTCACTTCTCCAATCTTATGGCTAGTTCTTATAGCAGCATTAGGAATAGGTGGATATATCTTTATGCAGAAGAGCCCGAAGGCAAAGAATTTTAAAGGAAAATTTGCAGGGGTAAAGAATATAAGAAAGAAGATAGAAAGCAAGGCTCCAAAGGGATATAAAAAGGAAGTCTCAAAAAGCTTGAATTTCACAACAAAGTCTCCGGAGGTTCAGGGTATTGACGACAAGAACTACAAGTCTGAAGATAGCTCGATGAAAGACTTCACTCTAAATAAATTAAAAACAGCAGAGTCTTCTCTAGTTCTAAAGGGAGACAAGGTCTCTGGAAGTGTTTTGGTGTTAAAAATAACAAACTATGATCAGCTGAATGCGCATTCGAATTCATCGTTAGAGAAGATAATCCAATCTCTGAAGGGGCACCACGCAGTTATCGACAAAAGAAACAACTATATCTTCTTCCTATTTGTACCACAAATAACAAAGACATACAAGAATGAGATATTAGCAGCAAGGGCGGGAGTAGAATTGCTTGACGAATTAAATGCCTTTAATAAGAAGTTCAAACAAAAGATTATGTTTAATTTAGCAGCAAGTAGTGGGGAGATGGTAGTTTCAAAAACAAAAGATAAGATAAAATACACTTCACTAGGGAATCTAATGCCTGTTGTAAAGAAGATGAGTGATTCAGCAAGCACAAAGTTGATTATCAATGAGGGGATTAGGAAGAAATTATTAAGAGATTTGAAAGTAGAGAAGTATAAAACATTGGGTGAAAAACAAACTTTTTCTGTAATCTCCGTCAAGGATCGTGAGGCAAACGAGCAGAAACTAAAAGACCTTCTGAAGCGTATGTAGAATGATAAAGTATATTTTCTTTGATTTCGATGGAACCATTTCTGATGCCAGAAGGCTAACTCATGAGAAGTTCCTTGAGACCCTAGAGGAGTGTGAGTTTAAGTTCTCGAAGCAAAAGCTAAAGAGCTTAATGGGGGCCAAAACGAAGGAGATCCTAATAGGCTTGGGAATAGATGCGAAAGCACATTCAAAAGTACGTAGATTATTTCTCAAAAAAGCAATTGGTGACTCAAACTCTAAAACATTAAAACTCTGTGCAGATGTAAAGCCGCTCTATAAAATAAAGAAAGATGGAATAAAGATAATAATTCTATCAAATTCTCATAAGTCCTTTCTTACAAAGTCAATTAAAGTTCTAAAAATCAAGGGACTTTTCAACAAAGTCTATGGGTCAAGACCGCTAAGAAGCAAGGATCAGATATTAAGAAAACTATTTAGAAAGTATAACATAAAGCCAAAAGAGGCCATTTATGTAGGAGATCGGTTCAGTGATATTGAATACGCCCACAAAGCCCATTGCCACGCAGTAGGAATCCATAATAAGTGTTCCTGGTCAACGAAAAAAGAAATCCTTAAAGAAAAACCAGACTTTATGATAAAAGATTTTAAAGAGTTGAAGAAATTGGTTGAAAAGTTGAATTCTAATCAAGCTGCGACAAGGCCTTCACAACATTGATTTCCAGATCTGGATTTTTGTTACGAAACTTGTCAAAAAGAACTTGGATGTTTTTATCTCTTGAACTCTTTCTCCCGCTTATACCGACGAGTTTTGCATAAAGCTCAATTTCAGCGTCGCTGTGATAATATAATGGATAAATCAACTCATCATTTGGTCTGACTCCTTCAAATTTCCCATCTAGCAAGTTACCAAAGATATTTTCTGCCACACTTGACAAATTATCAGCAGAAGTATTTTGTTTGTCACTAGAAACAACTTCAAACTTCCTCTCTAAGACTTCTGTTAAAGTTAGGGTGTTAAGATCTTCACTTTTCTTGATTCTAAAAATCTTATCTTTAGGAAGCATCTCAAACTTTCTAATCGTCTTGAAAACTTTCTTTTCAAAGTAATCAATAAACTCTTTCTTGTTAAGCTTTCTTTGATTTGTAAACTCCCAAACGTGTGCCATATTAGATTTTAAACCCTGAAAATTTATCTCTTTCCTCTTTCTCTGCCCCAGTTCTATATGCTTCTTGCAGTTTTTTAGCTTTCTTTTTGTCTCCACCTTTGTCAAACCATACAACCGGCAACCCTTTTTCATCTTCAATAAAATCTCCAAACTTCTCTAGGATTCTTCCCTCGTTCCCATCTCTTGCAACGATATACCAAACATCATTGATAAAAAAGTGTCTCCCAAGATTGACTAAAATCAAGTTATTTTCATTTAGCATATCTTTATCCAACAACATTCTGAATCTTTTGGCTAAGATTTTATCGCACAACAAGCAACCACCGCCAGGACTAGGATATTTAATTCCATATTTCTCTGCAAGTTCCATTTGTTTTTTCCTACCTCTTCCCTTAATGCCCAATTCCATTAGAGGTCTTACGGGCGTAAATCCAATTTCTTCATCAATAAGCTTCATAGCGTGACCCGTTTGAGACATTGGTCTTTGCCCGAGAACTTCGCCAGTGGCTATAACTTTAATATTGTTCTTATCTGCATATTCTTTGGCGTTTCTAAACATCCAGATCTTACAGTCTCTACACGGATTAACTCCTTTACCTGTCCCATGTTTTGGATTCTTCAATAGGCCAATATATTCATCAAGCAATTTACCTTTTGATGCATCAATCATCGTCAATTTCACGTTTTCTTTCTGTGTAAAGTTAAAGTTGCATCCAAGATCACAACATCCACAACCAAATGGTAGGTTAAAATGAATTGCTTCTACATCATATCCTTTATCTTGGAGTATTTTAACGACCAATCTGGAATCTAGACCGCCAGAATATAATACTAATGCTTTTTCTTTCATAAAATAGAATAATTTAGGAGGTTTTTAAGGGTTCTTCATGTCCTTTTTCACCTATGTGTGCGGCAAGACCGCAACTATATTCCTTCCTCTCTGAAGAATCTCCTAGCTCTTCAACATCTGTGCAATCTGTAATGCACAAGGGATCTTCCTGAGTCATCTTCCCCATCTGGTAAGAAAAAGACGCCCTTTCTTTTTCCTCTGCAGTAAGCGCCCTCGAACAAGCCCAACCAAGATCTCGCCCATCTCTATCAAGCTCTTTCAGCGCCAGTTTAAGACCATCCGCCCCAATAGTTTCAATCAACCGGTAAACGTTATCATGAGATCCCGCATTTGCCAAATCGCTTAAAACTCCTCTCTGTAGAAGGGCATAGGTATAATCACCCCCTTGAGATGAAGTCTCTATGCATAGATCGTGTCCCTCGTCTCCTCCCCGAGCAGCAATAAACACCCAGTCTTCATCTAACAATGGAGTTCCATCATAATCCTCAATTCTTTCACTTAAATTTCCCATAGAATTAAACCCACATTACACTTTATAAATATTTATATCTTCTAGAACAATTATTCTTTCTTTTCTTCTTCCTTTGGTGCTTCAGTAGCCTCTGCAGGAGCTTTGCCATCTTCTGATGGTACGCCTTCTGGCGCTGGGACTACGAACAAAGCATCAAACTTCTTCTTGCCTTCCTTCAAAACTTTTGTATTAATCTGAACAGTTTCTAAGGAGATCTCATTTCCTCTAACAGTTTTTCTCAATCTCAAACCTTTCGGATTTACATTACTTCGAACCTTTTTACCCTCATGTTTCGGTCTTTTATGCATCCCTCTTTCATAACTAAGTAAAACTTTCTTTAATCTAGATCCCTCAACATCAGGCAATCCACAGAATCCAGCCTTGTCGCTAGTACCTGTAATTTCAAGTTCATAACCTTCCAAATCATCGCTGAAAACCTTTCCGTCAACCTTATCTCCTATCTTTTGTCCAACTAAATCTTCATTTTCAGTCTCGACTTTGAATGTCTTTCCCTTGTCTGCTACATTAATTTTGAATGGCATACTATACTCCCGAATTTTGGCTTTAAAAAGGTTTTTATGAGCAAATCATTCCTTTCCCAAAAGCCTTTTAAACCCACAATTCTCTTTTTAATTATGGAAATAAAGATTCTAAAAAACGAAAAAACAGCAATGGATCTAGAGCTAGACAATGTGACAATTGCTGAAGTTTTAAGAGTTTATTTGAATAAGAATGGGGCAAAGCTAGCAGTTTGGAAACAGGACCACCCGACAAAGAATCCAATTCTACACATTGAAGCAGATAATCCAAAAAAGACATTAAAAGATTCAATAACACAACTTCAAAAAGAAATCGATTCAGCAGTTACAGATTTCAAAAAAATGAAATAATTTTTTCTACGAGACTATTAATTTATGTTTTCACGTCGACAAAACCTCATCATAAACATATCAAAGAAGGCGTATAAGAAATCAAGACATTTCTGCTTTAAATATTTATCGTCGACAAAACCTCATAGATATATAACAATAAAGCTTTTAAAGTGGAAATTTCTACTATGACTACCTAAAAAGAGGATAACCAAATGGTAAAAGAAGTTGAAGAAATAGCAGACGAACACGCGGAGAATAATTCATTTGATTTAGACGAAGACGTCGCTTAATCTCCGAAATAATTTTTTCTTATTTTTATTTTTTTAAACCTACAACCCTTCTATCATCTTTGCTTCACTAAACAATCCAAGCGCCTTGTATAAACTCAACAAACTTTCCTTAACTGAAGCTTTTTCGGAATCATCTAAGCTCATTTTGAATAATCTTTCATAGAACTTAATTGCAGAAGCTCTTTTCTGCTTGGATTCTAATTCTTTAGCAAACTTCATGTAAATATTCTTCCTAGCCAAGACAACCCTTGCGTGATCCGAAGGAGTTGTATCTCTG
>NZCX01000025.1 GCA_002688415.1 Candidatus Pacearchaeota archaeon | reverse complement strand
AGAAACCAACATAACATCAACGGAAATTGGAGACATGACCAACACAGTTACAGATTTCTCTGTCGCTCCAGTGGAAACCGAAGCAGCAAACGACCAACCCGAAACAGAATATATGAACACTCTCTGGTCTCAACAATATGGTTACTACAAAACTATCCCAGAATTAAGAGCAGTTATCGATGCCAAAGCCCGATGGACTATTGGAAAAGGATTCGAAACAGACCCACAAACAAAATTCATTTTAGATTCTATTATAGGTTTTGGTAAAGATACTTTTAACACAATATTAGAGAATTTAATTAGAACTATGAATATTGGCGGAGATTCTTTCGCTGAAATTATTAGAGATAAAGATGATAATTTTGTAAATCTCAAACCAATAGACCCGGGAACAATAAAAATCATAGTTAATAGAAAAGGATTAATTAAGAGATATGAACAAACAACAAAAACAAAAGAAACTTCTATAACTACAGAATTCACAAAGGAAAGTATATTTCACCTCTCCAGAAATAGAACCGCTGACGAAGTGCATGGGATCTCTTTAATTGATAGCAGCACAACTGGATTAGGATTAGTGGATATAATTCTCGCCAGAAATGAAGCCATGGCAGACATGAGACAACTCATGCATCGTCACGTAAAACCGATTATCAAATGGCAACTCGATACAGACGACACAAAAAAGATTGCAGAGTTCAAAGCCAAAGCAGACCAAGCGACTAATAAAGGAGAAAACATTTTCATCCCATTGGGCGCAGTGGAGCATGAGGTGGTCAGCGTTCCCACAAATGCAACACTTAATCCACTCCCATGGATACAGCAGCTAAATCAATACTTCTTTCAAGCTGCTGGCGTTCCCCAAATCATCGTAGGTGGTAGTCAGGAAATTACAGAAGCAACAGCAAAGATTCTCTATCTCGCATTCCAACAAACCATAGAAGAAGACCAACTCTATATAGAAGAACAATTAGATATCCAAGTAGGATTAAAAATAGAATTAGAATTTCCAGCGTCATTAGAAAATGAACTTCTATCAGACCAAAAGAAAGCGGAAACAACTCAAGCTGCAACTCCAGAAGATACAACAGTTCAGGGGGTGGAATTAAATGGCAGCAACACAGAAGTCTAAAAAAAGAAAAGAAAAAAAACCAAAAGTCTTTAGAGATGGAAAAACCGTAGACCCACAATCAGGAAAAACGGTAACAGGAAAAGGAACAGTTGGAGGTAAAAAAGACCAACCAAAGCAAATTCCTATTAAAGAAGGATTAATAGGAACTCGTGGAGGAATTTCAAGGGGTGGAAGACGAGTAAGAGCTTTACAAACTCAAGGAAAAGAATTAACAAAACAAGGAGAAGTAAAAGGAAGTAGAGAAGAACAATTAAGACTTATAAGAGAAGGTAAACAAAGAGAAGCTACAGAATTATTAGCACAAGAAAAAAAACAGAAGTTAGCACCAAGTCAAGTGGAAGAACAAGCACCAAGACCAATGGGAGTTATTCCACAACTACAACAAGGATTCTCATTAAGCGAAGCATTAGAATTTGCAGGTGAAAATGCACCAGAATTTATCCCAGGATTAGGATTAACACAAGAAGAATTTGTAGGATTAGGATTAAGTGCAACTCCAACAACAGGATTATTAGGAGCAGCAAAAACAACAGGAATTCCAAAACTTCAAACATTAATAAATCGTGCAGAAAGAACAAAAGTAACTGCAGAAATAAATAGATTACAAGAAGGAGCTTTGAAAATAGGAAGACTTTTTAAAAGAAATCCAAAACCATTAATGAAAAGAGCAATAGATAAAAAAGTAACTCAAGCATTAACACAATTAGGTTCAGGCGGAAGAAGAAGTTTTGTAAATTCTGTAACACCAAAAAGACTTATTATTGGGATAGGAACTGGATTAACAGCAGCAAGTATAATAAGGTCAGCAATAGAAATAGACACAATGATTGCATGGTTCGGAATGGATAACATAATAGGTCAAGCAGAAAGAAGAACAAGAGACCAATTATTTGATGTTAGAAACGGACTAACAGACCAAGAAACAGCATTAAGAATAATATTAGAAGAAAAAGCAACTGCCGAAATTGCAAGAGATAAAATAGTTCAATCAACTATACTCAATCCAGCTATTAGAATATATAGAAATTCTGTCTTAGAAGGCATAGATGCTAATTTTAGAGCTATAAATAGAAACATAGAATTTTTAGGAGGAACACCAGTAGAAGAATGAAAAAAAAAATCGACATCCGAGTTATCATAGTAGGAATTCTGTGTATAACTTTCTTAGAGAGCATAGCATTAATGAAAGGCATAAACGGAATCTTACTAACTACAGTTATTGGGGTTATAGCCGCATCCGTGGGAATAACCATAGACCGAGATATCATACTTAAAAAATAATATAAGGGGGTGGCAACATGCCAACTAATGAAACAACACCAGAAACACCACAGGAAAAACCTGAAGGTGAAACATCTGACGATGCAGGTCAGAATGAAGGCGCGGAGGAAACTCCCGCTGAATCTATTTCCAATTTGGAACAAGCACAAAAAGTCTTAGGAGAAATCCAAAAAGCAAACGAGGAAACTCGAAAACTCATGGGAGAGATGGCAAGATTGAAAACTGAAAACCTTCTATCGGGTCAATCCCAAGCAGGAACACCCGCACCAGTCGTGGATAAGGCAAAAGAAGAAAGTGACAATGCAGTTAAAACCATAATGAACGCAGCAGGATTTAACGAGAACGTAAATTAAAATGCATCTCTATATCGCCGCGAGGGGTATAACCCCCCAATTAGACAAATGGGAAAACTTAATGCTTTCTACTCCTCTCCAATATGAATATGGAAAAATGCATGGTGAAGTAGCCAAAGGACAGAAGATGATGTCCTATTGGCAATTATCTATGCGACCAGTCCGTCTCTATGAAGTTGTATTTCCAGAACCAGAACTGAATAAAGTTATGAATATGATTAAACCAGAAAAAAGCTGGAATCCATCATACGACAAATATGTATGGGCAATGAGAAAAGCATTAGGACTGAAAGAAATTCCACCATTAATTCAAGAGAAAGGATACGAGTGGTATGACAGACATAAACAAGGCGTAAACGTCACAGGGATAGGGGTGAAGCAAGACAAATGGGAGAATGGAATAGAACAGATCTAATCCTCGTAATATTGATAATCGTAATAATGGTAACAGCTTATTTCGGTTATCTCTATATAGAGGGAATGCAGTCATGGATAGAAAGAGAAATGCTCAGAGCAGAGAATCTCTGGAAAATGATGTGTTATAAATGAAATATGAAGAAATCCTTAGAAAAAAGAAATTACTAAATTGGTGGATAACCGCACAGAATTACATCGGCGCAGGAAGGGGACAAATAGATTTTATAATAAATTCAGGTAAAATAGGAGTTTACGTAACTGCTGGGCTATATTTCTTAGGATTAGATGTGCGAGAGAGAAAAGAACTAATACCCTTATTTTCACTAATTTATCTCGTAGGAACATTTGTAATTGGGTGGGGATGGGACAAAATAAAAGGTTTTGATATAGGAAACGAATGGACAAATAAAAGAAACCCAATGCTTAAAAGAATTGAGAAAAAATAAGAACCTTTAAATATATCTTAAACATTACAATCGTATGGCAAATGAAGCAGTTATTGTAGAGAACCCTAAAATCAACAGACAATTCACAGCTGTTGATGGAGTAAATATTTCTAAAGGAACTCTATGTGCCATTCAAGACCCAAAAACAGCAGTATTATCCGCAAAGAAAGGAGAGTTCTTCGCAGGTATTGCAGCAGCAGATAAAGAATCTGGTGACGGAGCAACAGAAATCGCTTTGGCAGTTGATGGAATTTTCGATTTAGCAGTTGTAGATGGTAACGCAGCAATTTCAGCAGGCGAAATGGTAGTATTATCTGGAGCAAACACAATCACACTCGCAGACGATGACGCCGCAGAAAATTACGGCATGGTTGTAGGTATGGCATTAGAAGATGCCGCAGCCGATACATCAGAAACCATTCAAGTAGATATAGGAAGAAGATAAAATGGCAGGCGCAACAACAGGTGATTTAAATTTAAGGGCAGAGAATGTCTCTCGTATAGTCACAGGCTTCGCACTTCAATCTTATCGAATGAAACAATTATGTTTAATACAATCCTCTTCAAGTTGGAAAGAAACTTACTGGATAGAAACCGCAGCTGACTTATCAGCATCGGGAACTGGAAACACAGTAAGAGGAACACCAAGATTAGCCGAGTTCAATGCAGGTGAAGTAACCTGGAACGAAGCATCCAAGAGACATGAAAAATACACAATGGAAGGTGTAATCTCCTGGGAAGATGAAACAACAAACGAAATCGATGTAATTTCAAGAACTCTTTTAAGAATCGCCAGAGCAATTACAAAAGCAGTTGATGATGAAATATATTCCCAAATATCAACTCTCGCTGGAAACACTGTAACAATCGCAGCTGGTGATGAATGGGATTCCGCAACTATTGCAAACAGAGACCCGATCCAAGACATCTTAAATGCAATGAAATTAATTGAGGAAGATAATTACGACCCTCACAAAAGTGGATTCTTATTATTAAATCCTAAAGATTTTGCTAACTTAATGGGAAATGCAAACGTGAGAAATGCAGGACAGTTCTTCACATCCGACGTAACAAAGAACGGGATGGTCGGAAGAATCTTAGGACTTACAATTATTAAATCTAATTCTGTCACCGCTGATGAAGCGATGGTAGTTATAGCCAAAGAAGCATGCACCTGGAAAGAAGCAAAAGGATTAACAACAGAAGTAATCAACGACCCAGGTATTAAGAAAACTATCAGGTCATGGGAGGTTGGTGTAATTCAGGTGACTAACCCTGATGCTATGTGTAAAATAGATAACACCGCAGCATAATGGCAGGCACAGTTCTTTATGATGGAATTATAAGTGGCGCAGCTATGGCAGCTGCAATGAATGTTTCAGGAGGAGATATACTCCCAATCGTTTCGGCGAATGGACAAAGAGTAATTCTATTAGCATAATGGCACAGGGAGACGCAGGAAACTTGGCACCTCAGGGATTAATTCTTCCCAGATTCGAAAACGAAGACCAAATGGTTTCAGGTGCAATTTGGATATCTGGCGCCTTAATCTACTTCATGCCTTATGATGGAAGCGACACACCACAGAAAGTCACATCAGGATAATTTAAATAGTTCTATAACTTCTCAACTATATGCCATTCAATGACCCCTTTAAAGTTAGCATTCCTAAAGTTAAAGAGAATACAATAGGAGAAGTAGGTTATGACAACCCAAGAGAAAACATCGACCCTCACCAAAAAACCAAAGCCATAGAAACAAAAGAAATTAACACTCAAAAAGGAAATATTTCTGAAACTCCAAGTGTAGGAGATTCTATAACAAATAAAACTTATGTCGATAGTCAAATTTCAGGGGAAAACCATTGGGATATGACAGGAAATTATGTTGAAACTTATGTAGATAACAAGACTATCAGCGGTGCAGGTTTGGCGATTAGTGGTTCTACATTTACAGTTGATAAATCAACAGGCACAACAACAATAACATCAGCAGATATCAACGCTGGTAATATAGATGGCACAACTATCGGTGCATCATCAAAAGCAGCAGGTAGTTTCACAACTGTCACAACAACAGGGAACGTGGGGATTGGGACATCGCCATCCTACCTACTTGAGGTGGCAGGGCAAGCAGACAATAATTGGATAGCACAAATACAAAACACAGAGGCAACTGATGGGCGAAACTACGGGTTTAGAGTGAGGGGTGGTTCAACATCTGCTGACAAGGCTTTTGCGGTAGAAGACCACGATGGAGCAAACTCGTTATTCTCAATTGGTGGTGATGGCAAAGTCGGCATCGGCACAACCAGCCCAGATGGTCCATTGAATATAGAAGTGGCAGCAGATAATACCCATAGTTATTTTGATACTTATAGCACTAGCTTAACACAAATGGCTAGATTAAATTTAAGAAAATCTAAGAATGCAACAGCAGGAACAGTTTCAGAAACCATAGATGGGGATGTACTTGGAGTAGTTGACTTTCAAGGCGTAGATGCAGGAAATACCTGGAGAATAGGTGGAAGGATTAAAGGAATCCAAGATGGAGCAGCTAGTGCATCCAAGATTCCAGTTAGATTAGACTTCTTAACTGAGAATGATGGAGAAAGCCTTGCTACAAGAATGTCTATTACACCCGCTGGCAACGTCGGCATCGGCACCATCAGCCCTAACGGCACATTAAATGTCTATTCCGGAGAAGCTGGAAGTGTAGATCCTCATACATCCGCAGACGATT
>NZCX01000024.1 GCA_002688415.1 Candidatus Pacearchaeota archaeon | reverse complement strand
TTTAATAAAACATATCAAGGTGTAGCTGTTCCTTATGCTTGCTATACTGAAGAGTATTACAAGCCATGTGTGGTCCAAGTTCCGTTCCTAGAAGAAAAATTCGAGGAGTCTTTCCTGACATTGGCCGAAGAGGGAATTGAGAATTGTTTTAATGATTATACTGAGGAATTCATAAGGCAAGGATATGCCGTATCTGCAGGAGAAATAGAGGTAGAGTTGGAACTGCAGATGGATAAGCTCGATGTAGCAATCTCCGCGCCAGTGGTTGTTAGTGATGGGAATGCTACAGCAAGTCTTCAAGATTATTCATTAGAGATACAGACAGAGATATATGACGTTCTTATGCTGGCAAATAACATCGTTAAATATGAAACGACCTACGGAGAATATGAGCTAGTTGGTTCCCAGTTGATGTACCCAGACCTGCCAGTAAATGCCTTTAAGTTAGGAGATGGAACAATAATATACGTAATAAATTCAGGAGAGATGAAGTATCAGTTTGCAACAAGAAGCTACGTCTTTCCACCAGGGTATTAAAATGCATAAAACAATAGCGCTTTCAGAAATAACCATATTATTCGTAGCATTATTCGCTTTCAGTTTTTTAGTAGGAGCACCCTTGGTATCATCCGAAATCTCTGAGGCATCATATTGTTGTGAGAAGACCACATCCGGAGCAACATGTATAAACACAGATGAAGGCAGCTGTGATTCTGCTTATGATTCTGCTCCAACTTCTTGCGAGTCTACTTCCTTCTGTGAAATGGGAACTTGCTATAGCCCCGAAGAAGGAAATTGTGTTCAGAATACACCAAAATCCACATGTGAAGAAGATGGTGGAAGTTGGTACGAAGAAGATATTTCTGAAGTTGCACAATGTGAGTTGGGCTGCTGTGTGATATCAGACCAGGCAGCATTTGTTTCGAAAACTCGTTGTAGCAGGCTAGCAAGTTTCGTCGGCGTTTCAGCAAGTTATTCAACAGATGTCGCGGATGAATTTGAGTGTATCCTTTTGGCACAAGGCTCTCAAATGGGTGCCTGCGTTTATGAAGAGGGCCCAGAGGTCACCTGTGAATTCATTTCAAGAGAGGATTGCGGCGGAGAAGAATCTTACCTCGGGATAAATGAGACAGATACAGAAACAAAGAGATTCTACGCTGATGCTTTGTGCTCAGCAGAGGAGCTAGCGACAAACTGTGAAAAACAATATAATACAGGATGTGAGTCAGGAAAGGTTTATTGGTATGACTCTTGTGGCAACAAAGAAAATATTTATTCTAGTGATTCAGACGATTCATATAATGATGGGAAAGTTGCAGAAGATGATGATGTTTGTGATCCAGTGGGAGGTAGCACCAGTTGCGGAAATTGCGACTACCTAATGGGTGGTATTTGTACAGAAGAAGAAAACAACTTTGGAGAATCAGGAGTAAATCATTATTGTATTGCAACAGAATGTGAAGACAGGGAAGGCAACACGAGGATGAACGGAGAATCTTGGTGTGCTTATGATGGGAAAATAGGTTCAGGATCAGATCCTGCCGGGAGTAGGCACTTCAGAGAGATATGTCTAAATGGAGAAGTTATCTCGGAAGGATGTGCAGATTATAGAAATGAGATATGTATTCATGACGAGCTAGATAATGGTTTTGATGTTGCTGCATGTAGGGTAAACTTGTGGCAAGATTGTACTTCACAAGAACAAAAAGATGATTGCTTAAACAGCGATATAAGAGACTGTGTTTGGTACAATAGTGTTTATGGGATCAATTTCAGTGGATCATCATATCAATCATCATATAGCGATGGAGAGCAGTTCGACACAGATTACGAAACAACTGTAACCGGAGAGGTAATAGTTGGATCGGGCACAGGAGATTCAGAGTATAATGTTCCGTTAGAAGTAATAGATACAACAGAGGATAAAAATGAGTCAACGGAGGGGATTTGTGTTCCAGAATTCCCACCAGGGTTAGAATTTTGGGATTCGGGAAGCGCAGATTCAGTATGTGAGCAAGCATCTGTAACTTGTGAGATAACCTACGTGGAAACACTTGACTGGGATTTCGACAAAGAGAAAGAAATAGAATCAGGTGAAGAATGTCTAGATGAAGAGTGGGCAGAACAAGTAAATCAAGTTTGTATCGCAATGGGAGATTGTGGAGGTTACATAAATTATCAAGGAAAGTATACCGATGACGGTTATGTATGGACCAACAGTACGGGAGATGAACAAAGATTCTCAGCAAATTCAATAAACAAGATAAACATTATGAGCGCAGGGAATGTAGTTAGGACAATTGGAAATGTTATTTTTGGAATGGTGAGCGCAGGAGACGACGACGATGCGAAAGACAAATCAGATACAGCAAGCGATCTTACCAAAGATCTTAGCGCCTTAGATAAGAATGTGAATAAGGGGACCAGTCTTCTATCAATGGATTATTTCCTCTCAGCAGCCGGGAAAGAGATTGTCGCACTCCAGAAGCAAGTAAATGCACAAGAGGCAAAAGTGAAAGATCTCGAGAGTGGCGTAGAGACGATTTACGCGTTCGATGTTGGCGTAGAGTACAACAAGGGAGATATAGTAGAAATAGGAGGTATCTATTATGAATTTACTAGCGATGTAAGCGCATCATTTACTAGAGAGCCCTTAGACGTCGATGAAATTATAGATAGTGGGTATTGGGATAAGGCTACAACTCCTAATCTAGATGAATACAACAGTGAGGTAGATAAGCTGAATGATTTACAGAAAAGTCTTTCCTCCCAATTAGAGCATGGAAGGTCTAATTGGCAAAAAACTGGTGATGCTATCGGAGGCGTATTAGACGCAGCTAAAAATGGGCTAGTCTTCGCAGGGCTGGCAACAACAATAGCAGAGCTATTTGGAAATAGCGATAGGTACGAAGATTCCATTTTCAATGCAGCGGCCTATGGATATTTTACATACAAATCTATCGATAGAGTATTCGGAGAAACGGGATTTAATGTTCCTGGGCTAGGGAACCAAGGGGTGGCAATAGCTGCTGGAGTTGGCGTAGCCTACTGGCAATTCATAGATTCATATAAAGAAGAATCTACAGAGACTGTTAGTTTCGAATGTAAACCGTGGCAAGCACCAACGAATCAAGATGATTGTGATCTTTGTAATGAGGACGATTTACCTTGTTCAGAATATAGATGTAAGGCCTTGGGTCCTGATTGTGGCGTTGTAAATGAGGGCACAGAGGAAGAGCTATGTATAGACATGGGATTAGACGATGCTAGTGGGCCAATAATCTCTCCCAATGAAGAAGTACTAAGCGAAGGGTACGTTTATTCAGGAATCTCAGATTACGGATTTACAATAGAGCCCGAAGATGCAGACTGTTTGCCAGCATTCTCAGCAATACAGTGGGGAATAAAAACAGATGAGCCGGCACAATGTAAGATAGACGTAGTACACACCTCAAGCTATGAAGATATGGCATACTACTTTGGTGGAAGCAACTATTACGACGACGAACACACAGAATATATAGTAACTCCAGATTCAAACGATCTAGCAAACTTAGAAAACGATAGCGGAATCATAGTAGAAAATGGAAATGAGATGGAAGTATATATAAGATGCCGTGATGGAAATGAAAATGCAAATAGCGGGGAAGGGAATATCCAAGAAGCAGAATATGCAGTTAGTTTCTGTATAGACGATACTCCAGACATAACACCACCACAAATAGTTTCATCTTCGGTAGAGAGTGGAAGTTGTGTTGGAGCAGATGTAGATGATGCAGAGGTTATTTTCTATACAAATGAGAAAGCAACATGCGCATGGGACGTACAAGATAGAAGCGACTTTGATGATTTCCAATACCCTTTCGAGTGTTCAGATATTTCGCAAGAAGACGGAGCATTAATGGTCTATCCATGTGAAACAACGCTAACAGGGATAAATAGCGAAGAGACTTCATATTATTTAAGGTGTCAAGACGAGGAGGGAAATGAGAACGGAGAGAGCTATAATTTCACACTTTCAGGGAGCATGGCGCTTAAGCTAATGGAGCTAGGACCGAACGAAACGATAAAGAGTGGATCAACCCCTGCGCAAGTAGATATTTACGCAGAAACTATGTTTGGTTGTGAAGCAGCAATTTGCTTTTATTCTGAAACAGGCGAAGAAGCGGATTTCACATTATTCAAAGATACAGAAACAGAGGATGGAGTACACACACAGACATTATATTTAGAAGACGGAGATCATGACATATATCTAAAATGTGTTGATTCTGGAGGAAACACCGTAGAAAACGTGACAAGCTTTGAGGTGGACATAGATACAACAGCACCAGAAGTTGTGAGAGCATACGAAGACAACAACTTATTGAACATCATAACAGTAAGAGACGCAACATGTGCCTTCTCAACAGAAGACTGTGATTTCCTAGTGGATGAAGGAGAAAGCATGATTACAGCGACAGGAGCCGAGACTACACACCTAACAGAATGGATAGAAGACACAACATACTACGTGAAATGTAAAGATGACTTCAACAATGAAGAGCTAGGATGTTCAATAATTGTAAGACCAGTAAACAATTTTCTATAATATAAAAATCTTTATAAAGTCCACAATCGTTAGAAAACCATGAAAAAGGTGACCGTATTTGTTCTACTCTTATTGAGTTTCAGCCTTATTGCCGCGTCTTCTATAGATACAGACTTTGGTATAGAGGGATGTGAAATAGACGAATCAGAATCATTACTCTTGGGATCTTGTTCTGCAGATGGAGACTATTTTTGTGATGGAGATGGTAATCTCTTTTCAACACTGCTGGAGGGATGCAATCAAGAAACAGACTGTTGTCCTTCTCAATATTTTTGTAATGCATCAGACCAGTGCGAACAAAGAACGATAGTGTGTGGTGAATATACAGATAAAGAACAATGTGAAGCAGAGGATGAGCAAGGGGGGTGTTTTTGGCTAGATACCGGTGACGATGGTTATTGTACTGAGGATCTAACAGAAGGTAGCTGCAGCGTATATGACAATGAAGCAGCCTGTGAAGATGATAGTTATAATTTAGGGACATTGGGAGCTGGGACAGAAGTTTGTGGTACAGTAACAGACACGGGGATGACAATAGCACTTGAATCTTGCGAATGTGAATGGGATGATGGCAATTGTTCTTTAGGATACACAGCAACAGATACATTCTACACAGGGGACCCAGACGCTTTTGATTGTTCTAAAACCTTCACAACGGGGGACTGTGTAAATGGACAACAGAATATCTCATGGGTTGCCGAATCAGATATAACAAGCGGATATGATGATGATTCCATCCCCGATGAAGACCTTGAAGGAGCAGATTGTGTTGACGGCTCAGAGGAGAGACTTTGTGGCTCTTCATCAATAAAACTGCCAGGATTTAGCACAATAGCTATCTACGTTGTCATTGGAGCACTTATATTGTACTATATATACCAATTAACTAAACAAAAAGATAAAAAGAAGAAAAGAGGTAAAAAGAAATGAAGAAGCTATTTCTGCCACTGTTTCTCATTAGTTTCATGTTAAGTGGGCTAGCTGGTGCGGCAGCTCCAGATGTTGCCACTGGATCTATGGTTTCATACTGGCCCCTTAATGGAAATGCCAATGATGCCGTAGGATCAAACCATGGGTCTGGATACGTCTCAAGTTACCCTCCAGGAATATCTAGCTATTCAGCAAAGTTTGACGGAGTAGACGATTATATTGATGTAGGTCCTTCATACAACTTCAATAGTGTCGGTGGAGGCTTTACCCTTTCTGCATGGGTCAAGCCCCTAGATCAGACACCAAATGCGCCATATTCAGATTCTGGAAGAATAGTAGGGACATATAGCAGCAATTATCCAGACAATTGTGCGAGTGGCTATGGATTAACGGCATATGACGGAGGGGTGATGTCATTTATAATTAATCAAGGCGATTGTGGAACTAATCAGCTTACACTACAAGCCCATACAGCTGTTGGAGAATGGGTTCACATTGTTGGAACATATAATATTAACGGAAACTACAAGATGTATAAGGGGGGGGTTCTAGTAAACCAATTTTCTGGATTTGGATGGGGAATCGATGACGAGTCAACACCTCTTATGATTGGCGCATCAAAGAGTATGTATGGAGACCAGGGATACATGGAGTCACACTTTAATGGGAGAATAGATGAGGTAGTTTATTGGAACAGAGCGTTGTCAGGCTCTGAAGTAGAAGGCGTAAGGGCTTTCTATGGAGAACGTAATTGTGGAGATGAAATAGATAATGATTTTGACGGATTTATTGACGCTTGCGATGCTGATTGTAATGATGATGGAGACATAATAGCAGATTCTAATGGGGCGCCCTACTCTCCATATTGGTATACAGAAATTTGTGATGATTTAGATAATGACTGTAACGGAGAAGTTGACGAGGGAGATGTTTGTGCTTCAACCGGAATACCCTACTGGACAGACATGAATGGAAATATAATAGATGAATCAGCAGACAAAGGAGACACAGTAAGGATGAATGTGCCCGGCGTAAATCTAGAAGGTGAAGCAGCAAACTTCTCAATTTATAACTCAACAGGGACTTTTCAATGGTGGAATCCATTGACGTGGTTCATGCAAGATGATCAATCCTACGTTGGCAAGGCGACAATTCAATTAGACACGGCAGGAGTATATTATTTTATAGCAGAAATTCCTAGCCTAGGAATAACGTCCGCCCAGTCTACAGACCTAACAGTCTCTTCTTCCACAGATGACGACCCATTAATTCTAGAAATACAAAACCCAACCTGCGGATCAAACTTCACAATAGGAACAGAGGTGGAAATAATTGTAAATATTTCAGACAACGACGACGAGGTTACGGGCACATTAACATTAAACGATACCACAATATTAGCTCTAACAAACGGAGTAAATTCAATAGATTACACCTTCGACTCGGATGGAGAATACTCGTTAATAGCTTCCGTAAACAACTCTAGAGGCAAGGACGCAAAAGACATATCAAATATAATAATAACAGATAGCTCCTCTGATAAGCAATATGTCGCGGCCTGCATAGACCACCCAGAAAACTATGCTTCTTTCTCAAACAGCACTGTAGACTTCCTAGCAACGTCTACAAGCGCAATTGATTGTACATCTGGAACTTGTGAGCTAATTAACTATGATAGTGGAGACCTATTATACACCTGGACATTCCCAGATGACGCAGAAGTCGGGAACCTAACAATATATGGAAATTCAACAGATTTAAACGGAAACGAAACACTAGATCCTTACAACTTCACAGCAAACTTCATAGCTTCTGGAGACCATACTGCAACTTTAGATGTAAGCTTTATTTAGATTTCTTAACAACTTTCTTAGAACTAACTTTCTTTTTCTCCCTATCTTCTGCCTTTTGATCTTTCTCTTGCTTAATCATTAACTCTCTACGGGTCTCAATCTGCTCAAGAATCTTCTTACCCTTTTCAGGATTCTCACGAGTATTATTCAGAATATAAAGTATCTTTTTCAAGACGTCATCATAACTTTCGTTGTGACTATCTTTCAATTTATCGATCCTTTCCTTTGTTTCCTTATGTAGTTTTATTGTTGTTATCGCCATTTTTTTAATATCTATCTACCAGTCGCCGTTGAATATTTCTCAGAAGGTGCTCTTCCTCGAGAACCAGAGCCATAAGGGCCTTCCAGAAGCTTTGTCACCCAAAGAGCAGCTCCAACAGTCAAAGTAGTTAATAATATAGCACCACCAACAACACCGACAATATCCGCTCCAGATTCTTCCGAATAATTTGCTCTCCTGGGTTGTTCATTTTCCATTGTTTTGTTATTCCCTAAAATCAGGTATACAATGTATACGAAAGTATACTTTATAAACTTTTTTGTCATTGAAAAATTACAACAATGAAAACATTTAAATACTCTCCAGAGCTTCTTAGATTAATTAAATTTTTAAAATGGTAAAAATGAAAAGAACAAATTTTGTAGTTCCTTTTATTGCAGTGCTAACTTTACTTTTGGTTAATTTCGCTGTTGCTTTTGCTAGTGTTGATTCTGTTGAGTTCAACGGTGTTGAACTAGATGGTATAACTATGGCAGGTATGGTAGACGATACTGTTCCTGTGAAGGTTATTTTCACAGCAAACGAAGACGCGGCTGATGTTAACTTAGAAGTAGAAATGTATGGTTTTAGAGACGATGTTTCTGCAGATGCAGATATCGATGACATTGAAGACGGAGTGACTTATGTTAAGACTCTTTCTTTAAGTCTTCCAGATGATGCAGATGACCTAAGTGAAGAGTATACTCTTTATGTTAGAATGACAACAAAGACAGATATCGTTACAGAGACTTATACAGTTAGCTTACAGAGAGAATCTCACACATTAGAAATTCTTAGTGTTGATTTTGACTCAAGTGTTTCTGCCGGCGAATCAGTTCCAGTAACTGTAGTTGTTAAGAACACTGGGTACAACCAAGAAGACGATGTGTACGTTACTGTTACAATTCCAGAATTGGACGTCTCAGAAAGAGCATATGTTGGTGATTTAGCACCAGTTGAATGCTGTGATGACGGATGTGATAGTGATGAAGATTCAGAATCAAAGACTGTTTATGTGAAAATCCCTGCAGATGCAGACTCAGATACTTATAGTATTGAAGTTAAGGCATACAGTGATGACGCAGAAACAACGGAATCCGACACAATCAGTGTTGGTGGAAGTACTGATTCTAACTTTTTCCCTGCTGCAGAAAGTAAGACATTAAAGGCTGGAGAAACTGTTTCTTATGATTTGGTTATTGTTAATACTGCAGACAACGTAGCGACATACGAGCTCTACGAAGTTTCAAGTGAAGACTTAACTGTTACTGTGCCCTCAATTGTTGTTGTTGGCCCACGAGACAGCGAAGTTGTAACTATTGAAGTAACTGCAGATTCTGATGCACGAGGAGTATATACTTTTAGTGTAATCTCAGACGATAAACAAGTTGTATATACAGCAGATGTTTCAGGAAGCAAGGTATCTAGTGCAATTATTGCATTAACTATCGCTCTTGTAATAATCTTCTTAGTTCTCTTAGTGGTTTTAATTGTACTTGCGACAAGAAAAGGATCTAAGGAAGCAGAAGAAGTAGAAACTAGCTACTACTAATAATCAACTTTATTTTTGGAATTTTTATTTTTTAATTCCCTTTCTCTTTTTATTACATAATTTTATAAACGTCCTCACCTAATTACAGGTATGACAAAAAAGGGGCAGATTAGGATAAGTTTCGGAGTAATATTCTCAATATTTCTGATAATTGTATTTATCTTCTTTGCATTTAAAGTGATATATTCCTTCGTAGATTTAAATAAATGCATAGAGACAGGAGACTTCTATGATGATTTCCAAGACGCAATAGATCAGGCCAGAGAAAGCCATTCTACAAACCAGCCTTACGATTTAAGCTTGGGCTCAACAGTAGACAGAATATGTTTTGTAGACCTCAATTCAACAGGCAAAGGAGATGAAAATTTCCCAACATCATATAGCGAAGGAGATAATTTTTTTATTATATTCAACGATGACGGATGTGAGCAACTTTCAAATTTCGAATTCGACAATATCAATATAACAGAAATCACAAAAGACTCAAACCCAAACTGTTTTGAAAACGAAAACGAAATAACAATCATAAAGTCAGTTTACTCAAGGCTTGTGACGGTAGAATAAATGGAAAATAAGAAAGGTGATTTCGGCTTTGTTTGGATTTTTGCAATATTAGCAGGTATTACAATCCTACTTTTGATGATTTATACTGCTACAAGATTAATAGACACAAGCAGAACGCTAGGAGACACAAAGCTTGCAAAGGCGTTAACAAGTGAATTAGATTTATTAGAAGCCGGTGGGGCATCAACAATAAGCGCAACACTAGAAACAACTTTCCCAACAAAAATTTCAATTACATGCCTTGAGGAAGGATATGGAGATAACCGTATACAAATTTCTACGAATGTAAAAGGAGGAGAGGACGGCTGGAGCACAGGAGAAGAAATAGTCACAAAAGATAAGTATATTTTCAGCAATTCGGAAATAGAAGGAGAAGAGTTTAATGTTTTCTCAGAAGCATTTGAATATCCATATAAGATCGCAGATCTAATTTTCTTAAGCTCTGAAGAATATTGCTTTCTTGAAGCACCAACAAAACTAAAATCAAGATATGGGGGAATAACTGGGATAAGCTTCGACGACTGTAAGGACGATGAAGTAACTGTTTGTTTTGGGAAAGGGAGTTGTAACATCAGCGTCGAAGGGATGTGTGAAAATGTTATTTGTGAAACGGAATTTGATTACGGATTCGTTAGAAGAGACGGAGAGGCAACAGCATATTCAGACTCACTCCTCCTTGCAGCAATAATATCAGATGCTGAAAACTATGAATGTAATGTGGAAAGACTTCTTTATAGAGGGTCAAGAATAGCAAGCATTCTACAAAGAAAAGCAGAATTGGCAACGGCAAGGGGATGTAATACAGGATTGGAAACATACCTTTCACTCCTAGAGGCGACATTTGTTGGATACTCATCATACGACTTCATTTCGGATACAGAAACAATGATATCTATTAAAGAATTAAATGAGGCGGAGTCATGCGGATTATGGTAAGAAAAAAGAAAGCACAATTTCAAATACAGCAAATGGCATTCATGATCATAGCTCTATTTATCTTCTTCGCAATAGCAGGCTTATTTGTATTGAATATTTCGTTAAGTGACGTAAAAAGCAGTGTCCAGGACCTTAAGACAGAAAAGGCAATTACATTTTTGTCGACATTGCCATCGATGACAGAGTTTAACTTCCCTGGAAGTTGTACAAATTGTATAGATAAAGATAAAGCAAGGGTTTTCTCAGAATATTCCGAAGAATATAGGCAATTCTTCCCATTAGATTCTTTAAAATTATTCAAGGTATACCCTGAGCCAGAAGATATTTCTGGCGGAGAGGTCGTTTGCCCATCAGACGATTGTATCATCCTCTTTAATTCGACAGAGGATGGAATTCAAGAATATTCGACCTTTGTAGCTCTTTGCGAGAAGTCCAGACGTAGTGGGGTAGCCTCAGATGACTGTGAGATATGGAAGATGGTTGGCGGAGTAGAGTTCTTGGAATAATATTAATTCCAAAGTAGTAAAACTTTTAAAGGCCGAAGAATTGTGTGGAGCAGGAGAAAAGTAATAAACTTTATAAACAATGTCAACGAACCTTGAGAAGATGGTAAAGACGGGTCCAAAGAAAGGCAAGAGGTTGATCACAGCTGCGCTTCCATATGTAAACAACATACCTCATTTAGGACATATGGTGGGGTCACATCTACCTGCAGATGTATTTGCTAGATATTCAAGGTCAAAAGGTTATGAAACACTGTTTGTAGGAGGTTCTGACGAGAATGGCACTCCATGTGGTCTAGCTGCAGAAAAGGTTGGTGTTCCAATCGGGACATTCTTAGATACACTCTATGGAAAACATAAAGACATTTACAACTGGTTTGGGATTTCATATGATAATTTTTCAAGAACAAGTAAGCCAGTCCATAATGAAACTGTTCAAGATTTTTTCAATGTGCTGGACAAAAAAGGACTTATAAAAAAAGGATCTATGAAGGTTTTTTATTCGCCAGAAGAGGACAGATTCTTGCCAGGAAGATACGTTTCTGGGGAGTGTCCAAAGTGTGGATATGATGAGGCCAACGGGGACCAATGTGAAAGTTGCACGGGGGTTTTAACAGCATCAGAGCTAAAGAATCCTCGCTCTGTTATTTCTGGCGGGGCTATAGAAATTAGGGATTCAGAACATCTTTTTTTAGACTTTGAAAAACTAACTACAGACTTAAGAAAATGGGTTGGAAAACAGAAGCAATGGAGATCCCAAGTTAAGGGAATCGCAAATGGCTGGCTTGATGAGGGGTTAAGAGATAGGTGCATTACAAGAGATCTTAAACACGGAGTTCCGGTTCCAGTTGATGGATTCGAGGACAAAGTATTTTATGTATGGTTTGATGCACCGATAGGATATATTTCGGCAACAAAAGAGGCAACACCTGATTGGAAGGACTTTTGGACAGGAGAGTCAGAGGTATTCAACTTTCTTGGGAAAGACAACATACCTTTCCATACAATCTTTTGGCCAGGGATGATAATCGGTGGGGAAGAATTTAATCTTCCAAAAAACGTTTTAGGGCTAAACTATCTAAACTATGAGGGGAAAAAATTCTCTAAGTCAAAAGGAGTTGGGGTTTTCTGTGAAAGACTTCCAGAATTGGGTCTTCCTGCGGACATGTGGAGAGCTTATCTCTCACAAATTATTCCAGAGTCAGGAGACACAGAGTTTAAATGGGATGAGTTCCAGGAAAGAGTTAATTCAGATTTAATTGGAAATTACGGAAATTATACCAATAGGATAGTCAAATTTACCAATACTAAATTGGGAGGGGAGTTAGAAAGACCAACCCCAGAGAGAGTTTTGCCAAAAGATAGGGAATTCCTTGATGAAATCAAGAGGCAAAAAGAAGAAATTGAAGAAAGTCTAGAAAGAGCGGACATAAGGAAGGCTTACCATGGAGTTATGGAACTCTCGTCTATGGGGAATAGATATCTTCATGACCAAGCCCCATGGGTAACGATAAAAGAAGATCCAGAAAGAGCAAATGACGTTATGTACCATGGTGCGCTATTACTTAAGACACTTGCAACAGTTTCGGCACCCTTTATTCCAGATACTGCTGAAAAAGTGTGGGATCAATTAAATCTTTCCGGAAGTCCTTTAGCCAAAGGGGCCTGGGATACTGCGACAGATCCTCTCGATAAGAAACACAAGGTAGGAGAGCCGCAATTATTGTTTGAAGGACTCGATGATAAAAGAGTTGAAGAGTATAAAGAGAAAGCATCAAAGGCAACAGATCTGGCAGGATTTTTTTAAGTAAGCAATTTCCCCAACTCAAGGAGCAACTTCCTATTCTTTTTATTACTTTGAACAGAAAACCGAATAGTATTTTTACCAAGATTAAACTCTTTACCACTTCTAACAATCAATCCCTTTTTCTTAAGCTCTTTTTCTAGATCTATATTTTTCTTAGATTTGATTAAAATAAAATTTGACTTTCCGGAGGTAATTTCCAAGCCATTAAGTTTTTTCAACCCTCTTAACATGAATTCCTTTTGCCTAAGAATAATACTCCTTTTCCGTTCTATTTTCTTTTTGGAACTTAAAACAATCTTAATTATCTCCTGGTTTAACGTGGGGGTTATAAAAAATCCCATCAATTTATTAAGATCTTTACATTTTGACTCTGAAGAAAAGAGGACTCCGCACCTAATACCACCAACCCCAAAGAATTTAGAGAATGACAGAAGGACTGAAAGGTTTTTTGTACCAGTTTCTTTTATTAAAGAATCCCTATTAAAATTTTTATCAAAAATTAAATAAGTTTCATCAACTATGAATTCCTTTTTAGGATATTTTTTTATCAAATATATTAATTTCTTCTTTTCAAAAAATCTATTATCTGGATTATTGGGATTACACAAAATTATCACCTCATTTTTTTTAACCTCTTCCTCAAAAGAGACCCAATCAATCTCACCATTTATTTTAAACTTATTTACCTTTTTATCAAAACTTTCAAAAAAATACTGATACTCCCAAAATGTTGGGTCTAATATCAAAACATTATCCTTCTTTATATATTGTGCCAATTCATAAATTAGCTGAGTGGTACCAGCGCCGACTAGAAGATTCCCCTTTGGAATATTAAAGAATTTGGAGATTACTTTTTTAGAAGATGCATTGTGGGCATCAGGATATTCTCTAATTAATTCCCTAAAATTTAATTTATCAAACCTTTTATCATAGATAAAAGATAAGCTGTTTGAAAAGTCAAAGTATTCCATTCGCCCACGATTCCTTATTTAATTTAAATCTACCATTATCTATAAGGAAGATTTTTTCCTCAGTTAATTTCTCCAGGGTCTTTCTAATAGTACTGGAAAGGTGATCCCTTATAATATCTTCATCTTTATACCCCAGGTATAACTCTTGGTTGGAATACCTAGAGGGAATTAGTAAATCTATAAATTCTTTTAGTGAGAATTCTTTAATACCCTTATTCAGGATTATTACCTTAATTAGGGTTTTAAGTGCCTCTTCTTTAAAGAGGGCATATAGTTTTTTATCTCCGCAAACAAAAATTCCCTTACTCGTAAGAGCATTCAGGATAAGTCTTCTTTTTATTTTTTCAGAGGACAAAAACTTCTTGTTCTTTTCTACTTTTGGAATTATTATTCTCTCCCCATCCGATTCAAATCCTTTGCCATCAAGAGCCATCATTACATCAGCGTTACTAATAATTGTTTTGACTCTGTGGGGGACTTCATTGTCAAGAGAGAGTCCATATTTCTTATGTAGCTCTAAAACTTTTTCTGAAACTTTCTCAATGATCTGTTTTGTGGTATTTCGCTTGATTACCACCAGGTCTATATCAGAATGTTCCTTTTCAAGACCATAGCTATAAGAGCCATAAATAAAGCAAATTGCTTTTTTGTCTCCAAGATCTTCTTCTACAAATTCCTTTAATTCTTTTTTAAATTTATCAAAATTATCTCTCATTTCCGATCTCCTCTATTTGTTATATAGTAACTAATCATTACTTTCATCATGCCAACTTCTTCCACTCCTGATCTCCTACCTTTCGAGTATACCTAAGGAGTTTCTCAAAATCGTCTACCGTAGTTAAAGGGTTGCCCAACATTAATCTTTGTACTTGGAAAGAATTAGCTGTCCCAGTATTAAGAACATTTTTAAAATCATTTATTAAAAAAGTGTGGACATAAAATTCTCCCTCCTTGAAAATTCTAAATTGTATATTTTTATTTAATAAATTTATCTTTTTTCGAGCCTTTTCCATTGTCTTAGGATTATCTAACAATAACTTTAATTCCTGAGGGATATAGAGATAAACTGTGCTGTTTATAGTCGGTTCATTTAGCAAATAAAAATCCTTTTCATTTCTTATTATTTTTGAGAAAACTTTAACCATCTCATGCCTTATCTCAATAAGATTTCCTATATTTTTCTTACCAAGGTTTTTAATTAACATCCATAATTTAAGACTATTAAATGCTCTGCTTCCATAAAGAGGGGTGATTTGTCCGAAGGAATAATTTTCACTAGTTATTAGGTCGCTTACGCCTGAAATTAATTTGAATTTTTTGGGATCTTTCAATAAAACAAAACTAAGAGTATATGGTGTAAAAAGGACTTTGTGAGGGTCTATTGTCACGGAATCAGCAAGTGCAATTCCTTTAACTTTCTCTTTTAATTTGTCGCTGAAACAAAGAGAGAGGCCGTGACAGGCATCAACATGGAACCACAACTTATTCTTTTTTGCTATCTTCGATAAGTCAGATAAATAGTCAATTGCCATTGTTCTAGAGTCTCCGGTGTAAGCTACCAAGCAAAAAGGAGTATTGCCTTTCTTCTTTTCTGATTTTATTTTTTTCACCAAGTCCTTTTGATCTATTGTAAATTGAGAGGTTGTTTCTACCTCTACAACATTTTCAGTTCCAATTCCAATCCATCCAAGGCCAGCCTTAATAGAATAATGTCCTATGCCTTTTGGAATAAACGCTTTTAATTTTGATTGCTTCCCCTGAAGGCCCTTGTTAATAGATCCTCTAAATTTATTCTCTCTTGCCAACATCAAGCCAACGGTATTTGCCCCAGTTCCTCCAGTCACGCTTATTCCACCAACATCTAAAATAGACTTGGGCTTTCTATTTACCTTATAACCCACAAGCTCCCTCAGCCAGCCTATTACTTCCATTTCTGCGAAGGTGGCCGTTGGAGAGGTGTGAACAGAATTGATTAAATTTTGATTAAGCATGCCATATAAAATATGTCCTGTGACGGCAGCTATAGAATTTCCACAATCAGGGAATGCTAAAAAATGAGGGCTGGAAAAATTAACTGAACCACACATTATTTTTTTTTCAAACTCCTTTAAAACATCTTCAATAGGCTTCCCTCTTTTGGGGATTGGTTTTAAAAAGTTCTTTTCTATCTTCTTTTGATCCTTGTACTCCAAAACAGGCTTAGTATTTTTGCTCAGTTTGAAGTCTATACCCAAGGAACAGGCATCTTTAAATGTCTTTAGAACTTCTTTTTTATTTTTATCATTTATAAAAAAATGTTTATATTTATCCTGGCCAAACCGCTTTTTCATCGTTTATTGATAGGTTATTCTATCTATTTAAGTTTTTGTAGTTATATACCCAATTATGAAAAAGTTAATAAACCATAACTCCTTAAATAAATAATGGAAGGAGTAGCACAGCTAGAGTACAAAGATTGGCAAAAAGCGGATTTAAGAGTTGCAGAAATCAAAAAAGTTGAAGAGATCGAAGGTGCAGATAAGCTTTTTAAGCTAACTCTTGATGTTGGCGAGATCGGGACAAGAACTATTTGTGCAGGGATAAAGGAATTTTACGAATCTAAAGATCTTGCAAATAAGAAAATAGCTTATCTTTCAAATCTTGCTCCAAGAAAGATGAAAGGCGTTGAAAGCCAAGGAATGTTGCTCGCAGCCTTTACGGACGATGAAGCAAAAATAGTTTTATTGGCACTGGATAGCGATATAGAAAACGGATCACAAATAGGCTAATATACTGGGAATAAAAAATAATTCTAGACTAACCAAACAACTTCTTAAAAAACCCTCGAGACTCCTCGGCTTCACCAGCGACCTTTCTCGCGATTTCGTGATATTTCTTCGAAACCTTGCTTCGTGGGTGAGTATGAATAACAGCGTCTCTTTTGTTAACGGATTCCTTAACTGCTTTATCTTCAGGAATCACACCAATTATTGGAGCCTCAAGCATAGATTTTATAGAGGACAAGGGCATCTCATATTTTGCATTCTTATGGCGCGTAACTATAACACCTTTCACGTTCCTTCCACGATCCCTAGCAACCTTAACAGATTTAAGGGCATCTGTGACTGCAGGCATTTCAGGATTGGTTACAATAATGATTTCATCAGCAATATCCATCACTGAAATAACTTCTTCTCCAAATCCAGCAGCGCAATCAAAGATAGTATATTCATACAATTCTTTAAGTTTACGTCCTAGGTTGGCAAACTTATTTGTATTGAATTTAGTAAGCTCTTTTATAGATAATGACGAGGGGATAATTTTTGTCCCAGAAGAATGCTCATAGACTGCCTCTTCAACGTCTGCCTTACCCTTCAAGACATGGTTAAGAGTAACAGGAACAATAGGGGCGCCGAGGTGTATACCTATGTTAGGAGTATTAAGATTGGCATCAACAACAACAACTTCCTTAGAAAGTTTATTCAAACAGGCACCAAGATTAATAGCCGTCGTGGTTTTACCAACACCACCCTTTCCAGAATTGATCACAATGATTTTCGCCATAATATATTAACTAAATTAACCCTTTATAAACTTTGTTTTTCTTGATTTCCAAAAAATCACGAAAAAGCCGGCCAGTAGACTCATATGTGGGCAAATACCGCTCAGCCCCGAAAAATAGTGAAAACCCGAGGGTTCCGAAAGGTTTTTAAAGCCATTTTTTCATTTTTTTGTATCTAAAAATGTTCTAACCAAAGAATGCACACGCTCCAACCAAAACACACAAAAATAGATCCGCAAGAGGTAGACAAAATTCTAAAAAAACATAACATATCATTACCGCAATTACCAAAGATTTCTAAGAAAGATCCAATTCTTGAAGAAGATTGCGAAAAAGGGGACGTCATAAAAATAGAAAGAAAAGAGGAGACCTATTTTAGGGTGGTTATCTAATGGACAAAGGGCATATTCTGGTTAAAGAATATTTGAAAAATTACTCACTAGTGGAATCCAACATTAGATCATTCAACAATTTTATAGATCAGAGATTGCAAGAAATAGTAACCGAGCTTTCGGATGGCCTTCCGACAGAAGACTTTGAAATCAAGTTAGGAAAAATTACAGTAGGAAAACCAAATATCGTTGAATCTGACGGATCTATAAAGCCGATAACTCCAACAGAGGCAAGATTAAGAAAGTTGACATACTCTGCCCCAATAAAATTAGAAATGAGTATCAATTATGGTGGGCAAGCAGAAAGTTCTGAAGTGCAATTAGGAAGAATGCCAATCATGGTAAAAAGTCGTGCCTGTAACTTAAACGGATTAAGTGAAGACGAACTTTTGGCAAACTTTGTCGACCCAAAAGATCCAGGAGGATATTTCTTGATTAACGGCAATGAAAGAATAATGATTATGGCAGAAGATTTGGCAAGCAATCAAACATTCATAGAAAGGCAAAAGATCAAAAAGATTCTGCTACTTAGGATATTCTCACAAAGAGGAGCCTACAAAATTCCAGTCTCAATAAATGAGAACAACGAAGGAATTATGGATATCAGCTTCTCCAGATTTAGAGACATACCAATTATTGTTTTATTGAAAGCGCTTGGCCTAACAAGTGATGCAGACATATCAAAGCTTGTAGGGAAACAAACAGATAGTCTAATTGTAAACCTATATGAGTTTGCAAGTTTAGGGTCAGAACAAGATGCCCTAATGTGGATAGCAGAGAAATCAGCACTTCAAGGAACACAAAAAGAAATATTAGATAGAGTAAAACAAAGAATAGATTCATACCTGCTTCCGCATATCGGAGTAGATAAAAAATCAAGAGTAGAAAAGGCAAGAACTCTTTGTAAATTTATCAAGCAATATTATGTTGCAAAAGAACATCCAGAAGATTCAATGACAGATAAAGATCATTACTCGAACAAGAGAGTTAGACTTTCTGGCGACCTATTGTCTGACCTATTCAGAGTAAATCTAAATATATTATTGAGAGAAGTTCAGCATTCTCTTCAGAAAACGGTAAAGAGAAGAAAGTTCTATTCAATTAAGACCTTGGCAAAATCAACGCTATTCTCGCATAGGGTTGAATCTTCAATAGCAACCGGCTCATGGATCGGAGAAAGAAAGGGTGTAACTCAAAACATGGATAAAAATAATTCTTTTGCAATAATGAGCCAACTGCAAAAGGTAACGTCAACTTTACCAGGAGAACAAGAAAATTTCGCAGCAAGAACAGTACATCCAACACATTATGGAAGATTTTGTCCAGTAGAAACCCCAGAAGGTACAGAAATCGGTCTAAGGAAAAATCTAGCGATCCTAGCAAGAATTTCAACAAGGGTTAACATTGGTGATAAAAATCTGATACCCATATTAGAAAAATCTGGAATGAGTCACGAGGACGGAGATTACGATATTTTTTATAATGGACGTTTTATAGGAGCTGTAGAAAATGCTGAAGAATTTGTAGATTCTATAAAGACAGAAAGGAGATTAGGAAATCTTCCTATAGAGACATCTGTTAAGTTTGAGAAGTACCTAGATACAGTATTCATATCAACAGAAGTTGGAAGGGTTTTAAGACCTGTAATTATAGTAGAAAATGGGGAATCAAAATTAAAGCAAGAGCACCTAGAGATGATCAAACAGGGAACACTAAACTGGGAAGATTTAATCAAGCAGGGTATCTTAGAATATTTAGATGCAAGCGAAGAAGACGATTGCCTTATTGCCTTTGAAGAAAGTGAATTAACCCAAGAGCACACCCACTTAGAAATTGACAGAATTGATTGCTTAGGAGTTAGTGTGTCTATGATTCCTTATGCAAATCACAATCCCCCAGCGCGTATGGTTAAAGGTGGTTCTAGAGCATATAGGCAAGGCTTGGGAATATATGCAGCAAATTATCCTATCCGGATCGACACAGACGTAAGCCTTCTACATTATCCACAAAAGCCGGTAGTTCGAAGCTTTGTTTATGATACATTAGACGTTCACCCAGTAGGGCAAAACGTAGTTGTTGCAGTTATGCCAGCAGGCGGATACAACATCGACGATTCTGTGGTTCTTAACAAGGGATCTATCGACAGAGGATTTGGAAGAAGCTCAAGATTCAGGCCATATACTTCTATAGAGCTTAATTATGCAGGAGGATTAAAAGACGAAATACTGATCCCGGACAAAGACACTTCGGGGTATAGGACCGAAGAGAGCTATAGGTTTTTAGAAGACGATGGGATTGTATATCCTGAAGCAGACCTCAGGGAAGGAGAGGTAGTTATTGGAAAAACATCTCCTCCAAAATTCCTTAGCGAAGCAAGAGAGATATCTATTCACTCCAAGAAAGAAAGTTCGGTTGCAATCAAGCAAGAGGAAAAGGGAACTGTTGACGCAGTATTTATTACACAGGATAGAGAAGGAAATAGGATAGTGCAGATTAGAACAAGAGAGCTTAGAATACCGGAGCTAGGAGATAAGTTCTCTGTGCCACATGGACAGAAGGGTATTGTGGGCTCAATTGCGAAAGAAGAAGACATCCCATTCACGTCTCGAGGCATTAGGCCAGATATTATCTTCAATCCACATGGTGTGCCATCTCGTATGACAGTAGGTTACTTGTTGGATATTCTTGCTGGGAAAGTAGCGGCACTAGATGGACGAATTGTTGATGCATCACCATTCTCAGGAGAGGGATTAGATACATTAGAAAATAATCTTAAGAAATTAGGATTTAGAGAAAATGGGAAAGAAATATTCTACCACGGAGTAACTGGAGAAAGAATGCCGATTAAGATCTTCGTAGGGAACATGTTTTACATGAAGCTGAAATATATGGTTGCAGATAAAATGCACGCAAGAGCCTCTGGTAAGATTGCACTTTTAACAAGACAACCTATCGAGGGAAGAGCACGAGGAGGGGCCTTAAGGTTGGGTGAAATGGAGCAGCAAGCGTTAGTAGGGCACGGAGCATCATTATTACTAAAAGAAAGATACGATTCTGATAAGGTAATAATCCATATATGCTCTAAGTGTGGAGCATTAGCAATAGATGACCAGATACACAAGAAGAGGGTCTGTAGTTTATGTAGCTCGAATCAAGTAGAGCCCGTAGAGGTAAGTTATGCATTCAAGCTATTGGTAGAGGAGCTTCAAGGACTTCATCTTTTAACTAAATTTGAATTGAAAAACAAATATCATTAAAATGGCAGAAACAATAAACAAGAAAATTGCAAGTTTGACTTTTTCACTTTTAGACCCAGAAAGAATCAAAAAATTAAGCGTAGCCAAGGTGGTAACCCCAGAACTTTATGACGTCGATGGTTATCCCGTAGATGGTGGGCTGATGGACTTAAGGCTTGGGGCAATTGACCCAGGAGTAAGATGTAGAACTTGTGGTGGAAGATTGAAGGAATGTCTAGGGCATCCAGGAATAATTGAATTTGCTAGGCCAATAGTTCATATAAAATACATCCCAATAATCGATCTAGTACTTAGAAGCACATGTGAGGCATGTGGAAAAGTATTGATCAAAGAGGAAAAACATCTGGAACTAGACTTAAAGAGCAGAATCAAAAAGGCAAAAGATGGAAAGAAGTGCCCACATTGTGGAATCATACAAGAGAGAGTAAAAATAGAAAAGCCATCAAGCTTCAAGATAGGAAGGACAAGATTATTGCCGACAGAAATTAGAGAGAGATTGACAAAAGTCCCAGAAGAAGATTTAAAGGTTCTTGGAATAAATGCAGAGACGCTAAGGCCAGAATGGGCAATCTTAACAAGTCTTTTGGTACCACCAGTTACTGTTAGGCCATCAATCACACTTGAAAGCGGAGAAAGAAGTGAAGACGATATAACACACAAATTGAGCGATATTATTAGAGCAAACCAAAGACTTTGGGAGAATCTAAACGCAGGAGCCCCTGAAGTTATTATCGAAGATCTATGGGACCTGCTACAATATCATGTTACAACATACTTTGACAATTCAATTGCGAGAGTTCCTCCAGCAAGGCACAGGTCGGGACAACCATTAAAGACAATAACAGAAAGAATTAAGGGGAAGGAGGGTAGGATCAGAAAGAATCTTGCCGGAAAAAGAGTTAATTATTCTGCACGTACAGTAATTTCTCCAGATCCTAATCTAAAGATAAACGAGGTAGGAGTTCCTTACGAGGTAGCAAAGATCATTACAGTAGCGGAGAGGGTAACAAGTTTGAATATCGAAAGGTGTAAAAAATTAATCTTATCAACAGAGTATCCGGGGGCGAATTACATCCTAAGGCCAGATGGAAAAAGAAAAAGAATAACAGAAGAGCTAAGAGAAACATTGGCAGAAGAGATAGAGCCAGGGTATATTGTAGAAAGGCATCTTGTAGATGGAGATATAGTTCTATTCAACCGACATCCTTCGCTTCATAGGGCATCTTTAATGGCACATTTCGTAAGAGTTTTACCCTATAGAACTTTCAGGATGCATCCAGCATCTTGTAATCCTTATAACGCAGATTTTGACGGTGATGAAATGAATATTCACGGACCGCAAACAGAAGAGGCAAGAGCAGAGGCTGAAACACTTTTGAATGTTAACAACAACCTATTTTCTCCAAAGACAAATATGAACCTGATGGGATGTATTGACGATGCAGCTACAGGGAATCATCTATTGAATGAAACAGAGCTATCTAGGGAAGACGCATCGCAGCTACTTTTCTCAACAGGAGTAACTGAAATGACGTTGAACAAATCAAACGAGGGTAGCAAGGTATTCAACAACGTTTTACCAAAGCCGTATCAAGGAAAGAATATGACATCAAGGGGCTTCAGAAAAGAATCTGGCGAAGACTTAAAAAAGATAGATGGCGAGATGCCAAGAGCAGAGGCAATGGAAGTTCTAAGAAGAGTGTTCGCCCTAGGTGTTAATTTCCTTTCAAGAAACGGATTCACAGTTTCACTTGAGGATTTAAATGTATCAGACGAAATAAAGAAAAAGACTGAAAAAGTATTAAAGGACGCAGACGAGAAAACGCAAGAACTTATAGAGGCATACTATGATGGATCGATTGAACTTCTCCCAGGAAGAGGGGCAGAAGAGAGTAGAGAGCTAAAAATTCTGCAAGTATTAAATGAAGTTAGAACAAAAATAGGAGATGTAGTAAGTAAGGAGTTCCCAGAAAACAATAATGTAAATAAAATGATCAAAGCAAAGGCAAGAGGTAGCATGTTAAATGTTACCCAAATTGCCTGTTCGGTTGGGCAACAGGTTCTAAACGGTAAAAGAATAGACTTTGGATATACTGAAAGGACACTTCCATTCTTTAAAAAAGCAGACCTAAGCGCAAAGTCACACGGATTCATTGAAAGCTCTTTTATGGAGGGACTTAATCCAGTAGAATTCTTCTTCGGTTCTATCACGGGTAGAGACGGTCTGATGGATACAGCGCTAAGAACTCCAAAGTCGGGTTATTTATACCGAAGATTGGCAAACGCGCTACAGGACCTTGTAATGGCCTATGATGGAACAGTTAGAGATGCCTCAGGAAATATTGTTCAGTTTGTCTATGGATTAGACGGTATTGACGTAAGTGCAGAGCATAAGAAAAAGAAGGTATCTCCGGGAGAGGCTATTGGTATTATCGCGGCTCAAAGCTTTGGAGAGGCTTCAACTCAAATGGTTTTAAACACTTTCCACGCAGCAGGTGTGGCGGAAGTACAAGTTACAACAGGACTTCCAAGAATTATTGAAATATTTGATGCAAGAAAGACACCAAAGACTCCAACAATGGAGGTCTATTTAGACAAGGAACACAATAACGAGAAAGACGCAAAGATCATTGCAGAAAAGATCAAAGAAGTAAAGCTAAAAGATATTATAGATGAGATAGGAATTGACTTTGCAACAAAAACGATAAAGATTTCAATAAACAAAGATTCTCTAAAAAGAGCACATATAACTTCCGGCAAGGCAGTTGACATCTTGAACGAAAAGGGATTTACCACAAAGAAACTAGGTGAAACAAGAGTATTAGAGATGAAGAAAGATGATTTCAAAACAATCTACAGGACAAAGGAGAAAATAAAAGACGTCATTCTTTCTGGAGTAAAGAAGGTTACGCAAGTGTTGGTTGCTAAGAGAGATAAAGATTATGTTATTCTAACAGCGGGAAGTAATTTGAAAGAAACATTAGAAATCAAGGGAATTGACGAGAATAAAATATACACTAACGATATCCACGAAGTTTCAAATGTTTTAGGGATCGAAGCAGCAAGAGAAGTAATCATAAGAGAAATAGAAAAGGTTATTGTCTCACAGGGATTAGATATCGACAATAAACATGCCATGTTAATAGCGGACACTATGACGCAATCAGGAATTGTTAAAGGGATAACAAGAATGGGTATTATTTCTGAAAAGAGTTCTATACTTGCAAGAGCTAGCTTTGAAACTCCAGATAAACAATTTGTACAAGCAACAAAAACAGGAAAGAAAGATGAGCTTGCTTCAGTTATAGAAAATATTATCCTGAATCAGCCAGTTCCGGTTGGAACAGGATTACCAGGTCTTTATGTAAAGGTCACAGGGGCATTGTCAAAGAAGGCAAAGGAGAAAAAGAAATGAGCATTAAAGAGATAAAGGAAGCAATTGATAAAAAAAAGGCACTATTCGGGATAAAGCAATGTATAAAGAGCAAAAAAGTATTGGGTGGAGTTTTTATTTGTAAAGACACAAGAGATGAGGTGGTTGACATGCTAGAAAATGCAAAGATAGAGTTCTCAGTTTTGAAAGATAAAAAGGAAATGAGTAAGGAATTAAATCTAGATTTCCTGTCTGAAGTTTTCTCAATAAAGAAGTAAGATGGTAGGAGTAATTAATATGCAATCTATGAGATACTTAAATATGTTCAGCAAAGTTTGCAGGGTACAAACAAAATATTGTTTTAACTATAATAATTCCCTGGTATTTATTGTCCCAAATTCAAAAGTAACGATGGCTATTGGACCAGGAGCAAAAAATGCAAAAATGCTAAGTTCTAAGCTGGGACATAAAATAAAGATTATAGGAATTGGTCCGCAGCCGACGAGAGAGGGACTAATGAAGTTTATTTCAACACTTGCAGACCAGACAACAATTAATAAGCTAGATTTTAAGGACAGTGAAGTTTCGATAACAGGCGGAAGACAGACAAAGGCATCCTTAATCGGCAGAAACAGAATTAGAGAAAAAGAGCTACTTAATATATTAAATGGAGTTTTTGGGATAAAAACTATAAAGTTTAACTAGACAAAATCTTTTTAAACCAAAATTTCTCCTTAAATCTATACAAAATGGGATTAATGAACGCAAGAAAGTTGAAGAACAAGAGAAAGAAGTTCAAAGATAGAAAGCTCGTCGATAAAAAGAAAAGACTTGGAATAACTTTGAAGTTTGATTCACTTGGAAGATCTTCCCAAGCAAAAGGAATAGTTCTTAAAAAAATACAAAAAGAAGCGAAGCAGCCAAACTCAGCAATGAGAAAATGTTGCAGAGTTCAGTTAATCAAGAATGGTAAAGAAGTAACGGCGTTCATTCCAGGAAACTTAGCTCAAAAGTTTGTAGATGAACACGATGAAGTTGTTATTGAAAGAATTGGTGGGAAACAGGGAAGAACAAAAGGAGACCTTTCCGGTGTAAGATTTCAAATAATTAAAGTAAATGATCAGCCATTAGACAGACTTTGGACAGGCAAGATCGAAAAGGGGAGAAGATAAGATGGGAGATTCGCCACTTAAAGTTGCAAAAAAGGCTCAGCAAACTTATGAAGCTGCTCTTGAGGATAGGGGTAATAATCCGGGGAGCGCCAAGCAAGAGAGGCCAAGATTTAAGCCTTATGCAAATATTGATATGAATTATATGGGGGAGTTCGGAAGAGCTCTTCTTGAGAATCCCGTTGAATCTTTAAGGAGTTCAAGACTGGTTGGTTTTTTTTACTCCTTAATTAGACCTTTAAATGTGCAGAAGAGGGCTAGAGCAGAGCTAGGAGAAGGGGGCCTTCCAGGAACATGGTAGCAATGAAAATCTATGGTTTATTCGATGCAAGCGACGTAAGAGTTGAAGATCCCGGACTAAAAAAAGTAATCAACTTAACTTCTAAGCTAACTTTAAAATCTCATGGAAGAATAAAATGGGACCCAACAAAGAGCAAGGTTAATGTTGTCGAGAGATTAGCAAACCTTCTGCAGGTTCCAGGCTCAAGAGGTAAAAAGCATAAAATTATAACAGGGTGGATGACAGGGAAGCACTCAAAAGCAACACAGATAATCATAGACGCCTTCAAGATAATTGAAAAACAAACAGGAGAAAATCCAGTAAAGGTTTTTGTTAAAGCTATTGAAAACGGTTCTCCAAGAGATGAAGTAACTTCCATAGAATATGGAGGATCCAGGTATCCTCAGTCTGTTGATGTTTCTCCTAGGAGAAGATTAAACTTAGTTCTCAGGTTTTTTGTGCAAGGATCATACGATAAAGCATTCAATAAAAAAGCAACAATCACAGAAGCTCTTGCAAAAGAAATAATTCTAGCGTCTCAAAATTCAAGTGAAAGTTTTGCTATAAACAAAAAGAACGATATCGAGAAGCAAGCTGACGCAGCTCGATAATTCTAAATTAACTCTAGCCAATTCTTTCCACGGATAGTCAAAATTCTATTAGAAATTCTATTCTTCAATCCCCTGTCCAACGTAGCAACAATTTTTTCAGAATCTAAAACATAATTTACAATTCCAATATCAACATTTGGATTTTTGCCAATATCAACAACTTCAGGATCAAGAGCTTCTAAAATTTCAAAACTTAATGCTGCGGCATTTTTATCAGAACCACTCATTCCTTCTTTGTCTTTTAGCTGACCCAACTCATTTAGAACTTGTTGAGGAACGATCCACTTAATTTTTTCGTCAATTATTTGCCCGGCTATATCAACAAAATCGATCTTCTGCTTAGAGCATGTCAAAATAAAATTTGTATCCAATACAATTTCCATACAATTAGGAAAATCCCAAGGTTTATATAATTTGTTTTTTGTGATATTTTATGGTGAGCACGAAAGAGGGTGGACTGGAAGGAAAAGAAGACCTGACAAATATTTTAAGAATTTTTGAAGAAGCAAGGAAAGCAATTCCACCATCTAACTGGATGAAATTAAAAGATTTATCAAATGAAACACTACATTCTGCGACAATACACCAAGACACATTAAACATTATAACTGCTGTCTTGGTATATGCTCTAAGTAAGGTCTTGCAACGAGAAAGCTATAGAAACATGCCAGGATGGGACAAATTTTATAAAACACTTTTAGCAAAATGGGATGAAGCAATAAAAGCATTAAAACAAAAAGATGCAGAAAAAGCAATACAAATAGAAGGAGAGATAAGACAATCACTTAATAAGCTAGATTCTGATTTAGGATTGTACATAAAAGATATTTTCAGAAAAGCAGAGATCAACAAGGCGTTCAAGTTGTATGAGCATGGTTTAACAGCCCAAGCAACGGCAGAGCTCTTCGGAGTAAGCCTATGGGATCTCTCAACATATATCGGCCAGAGCTCAATCTCAGAAGCACACGCATCTCAAACATTACCAGAAAAAGAAAGAATTAAGCACGTCGAGGAGTTCTTCAAATGAAATATCTAATATTCGACGCTGGACCAATAATTTCATTAACTATGAACGGGCTACTCCCAGTTTTAAGATCTCTAAAAAAAGATTTCGGCGGGAAGTTCATTATAACTCCTGCTGTGAAAAAAGAAGTCATTGACAAGCCACTTAGAATAAAAAAGTTTAAACTTGAAGCAATGCAAGTAAAGAAACTTTTAGATGATGGCGTACTGTCTCCTTCTTCAGACATTATTTCGAATCAGGCCCTTCACAAGGAAACTGCGAAAATTCTGAAACAAGTAAACAACTCACTAAAGTCAACAAGAACAAACCAAAGAATAAAAATAGTTCATGAAGGAGAAGCTAGCTGCTTAGCTCTTTCAAATCTTTGCGGATGCGAAAATCTCATTGTAATTGATGAAAGAACAACCAGGGTCTTGGAGGAGGCACCAGAAAAACTAAGAGAATTGATAGAAAGAAAACTAAGGACGCCGATAGAGCAGCTGTCAAAACCACTACCAAATTCAAAGGCGGACAAGTTCGTAAGATCTACAGAGCTGATCTTTATTGCTTATAAAAAAGGGTTGCTTCAAGAAAAAACTAAAGATTTCTTAGATGCAGCATTATTTGCCTTAAAATTTAAAGGAACAGCAATCTCCTCAAAAGAGATCGAAGAAATAAAAAAATTAGCGTAGAGAGAATAGTTTTATAAATCAGTTTTCCCTTGAAAAAATATGAAAAAGGGTGGTCAGTTAACATTATTGGTTATTGCGGGAATTGTTGCTATTTTACTCGCCTTGATCTACGTTCTAGTCGTTTCTGATTATAACATCCTTGATATTTTTAACGAGGATATATCGGATCCAAATCTCTATTTAGAAAGTTGCTTAGCAGGAGACATATCGGAGATAGTTAATTCATTTCTAGAAAATAATTTCTATTATGAGGAGATAGAAGAAAATTTCTTTCTATATAATGACGAGGACGAAAGTGAAAAAGTTCCCTACTTGTGCAAGGTCGGAGAATTTTACTCTCCGTGTATAAATCAAGAGCCGAATCTCCCAGCAAAACTCAAGCAAGACTTACTGGATGAAATTATACCACTTGCAGAAAATTGTTGGTTAAAAATGGCAGCAGCCTATGAAAGAAATGGTTATGTGGTTGAAACAGATGGCATAGAAGTAGATATTGTTTCTAGACAAGAAAACTTCGAGATACAATTGGAAGGAAATATGAAAATAACTTCTACCGAAGAGACAGAAGCTTTTGAAGCTTTTGAAATTCAAATCGACTCACATATATTCAATCTAGCTTCGTTGGCAACAGAGATAGTAAACTTCGAGTCGACATTGTGTGAGTTTGATTATATTAATTGGATGAACACTTACAACGATATTTTTATAAGTAGATATAGGGCAGGAGACCAAACGAAAATTTACACGTTAAAAGATCGTTATACTGATGAAGAAATCAAATTCGCAATTAAAACATGTGTATTGCCAGCGGGAACTTAAAATGAACAACCAGAGAAAAATAGCATTAAGTGAGATCTTCTTAACTACTATGGCGATCATAGCTTTCAGCTTTATAATGGGCCAGGCTCTTCCAGAGGTCTCAGCAAGTGCTTATGTGCCAACAGGATGCTGCTTAGAGGATTTGGATGGTGGAGTGTGCCTAGACATGCTAGAGTCTGACGAGAGTCTGTGCGCAAGTAATCTTGTTGGGACTGATTGTTCCCAGGTAGAAAGTTGCCAGCAGGGCTGTTGCTATGATTCAGACTATGGAACTTGCACATTAAACTCCCCAAAGTCACCATGCGAAGACAATGGAGGAACTTGGACAGATTCAGAAGCCTGCTCAATCGACGAGTGCGAATTAGGGTGCTGCATACTGGGAAGTCAAGCAATCTCATCAACCAGTAGAGAATGTACAAATCTAGCAGCAGAATATGGATTTGAAAAAGAATTTAGTACTATGGACGCTTCAGGGACATGTCAAGATTACGCAGATCTCGCAGAAAAGGGAGCATGTGTCTCAGATACCGGAGATTACTCAGGGGAGTTAGATTGTGTTTTTACAGAAAAGGGAAGCTGTAATGATGAATTTTACAAAGGAAAACTATGTACTGACCCAGATCTAGAAACTCTTTGCGTTCCATCCCAAGATACATCATGTATAGAGGGAGAAGACGAGGTATACTATCTTGATTCTTGTGGGAACCAAGCAAATGTATATGATTCATCAAAATTAGACGATGATGATTATTGGACAGATATAATCGAACCAAGCGATTCTTGTTCAACCCCATCTGCAGATTGTGGGAATTGTGACTATATCTCCGGGAGCATTTGCTCAGAAGCAAATGCAACAGATTATCAAGCGACTTATGGTGACTATATCTGCAGAGACTTAAACTGCGGTGGACCAACACACGGAGAATCATGGTGCATTTATGATTATAGCGTAAATTCAATTGCCCCTGTCGGGACAAGGCATTTTGTTGCAAGCTGCCTAGAAGGAGAAATAAATCTAGAGGGTTGCGCGGATTTTAACCAAGAGATTTGTATTCAAACAACAAGCAATTCTAGTGGAAATACCTACGCAAGATGTTATACCAATGATTGGAGAAGTTGTATAAATGCAAATGGAGAAGGGGATTACGATGATGTCGAAGAGTCTTGCTCAAAACTTTCACAGTGTATGATGTTCAATGACTATTGGGGAGAGGAAAGCGTGAAAGTAACCGACGGAACCTTCTTGGCTGGTTTCAACCCGGAGCTTCTAAATAGCGAACAGGGAGCGGCAGGAGATGTGGGGGCAGGATCAAACACGATAATTCCTTTTTGTATTCCAAAATACACCCCGGGATTTCAATTCTGGAACGAAGAATCATCTGACTCTGCAGAAATTGGATCTGGCGGTAGTGAGACGGAGACAGATTATATTTGCTCATTAGCAAGTTTTAGTTGCACATCAAGACAAACAAGAAGATGTACTCTGGCTGGTGGGTGTGGTGACTGGCGGGATCAAGAAAATTGGGAATGTAATGTAGATGGGAAATCAGATACGATAAAAACTCAAGATATGCCGCAATGGATGGCTTCAGTGAATGAAAGATGTCGGGCATTAGGAACATGTGGAACAAACATAGGGTTGAGTGGGGAATTCGGATTTGACGAGGGATTTAGCCTGATGAGACTAGCAATAGACAAAACGGGAGATGTCATAGAAGACTTAGAGGTAGAAGAATACATTTTAACAGCAACTTACGGAGATCACATTAAGAGCTCTTCGGGGCTTGTTGCTCTGGGCTCCCTTGATGCCTCAGACATTGTGGCAGGATTGGACATAGAATCATCAGGATCTGTCAGCGAGGAGGTCGAGGGGGGACTAATAGATTATGAGGAGATTTTGGGACAGGCCCCAAGTTATAATGTCGATAAGAGTAGTGCTCAAGTGGCAATTGAATTGGGTTCGGGATTAGTTATGACTTCCCTAATGTTTCCTTCTGTGAAGAGTTATCTTGCAGGAGGGTTTAGTGCCTCTGGGTTTGTTTCGGATATAGCGATGAGTGACTTGCCTGGCGTGACTGCCACAGGGGCTGAGAGTTCATTTAATCTAAAGGGAGGAATAACAACCCTTGCGGTCTCTATAGTTGCTTCTTTTATGGGATATCAAATAGGTTCATTAATCGCAGAAAATCAAGATTGGAGTCCTGGGAAGCAGGAGCAGTTTATTGGTTTTATGGCTTCAGCAACTGTTGCAGTTACAGATTTGATTATAGCCCTACTTGTACCAAAGGATCCCATATTATGGTTCATAGGTGCAATTATTGCAGCAATCCTGGCTATTTTTACGGCTTTTGATAGCTATGAAGACACACAATACTACATACTACAATTCAATTGTGAAGGCTGGGAGGCAGCTTCCGGGGGAGATTGCCAATCATGTGGGGAAGATGCAAGACCATGCTCCGAATATCGTTGTCGTTCAATTGGGGCAAACTGCATGTATTATGATGACCTAGGTGATCCAGGTACTTGTGCCAGCATATCAGATACATGGCAGGCAATAATTGAACCCTGGGGGGACATTTTGTCAGAGGGGAATGTGTATGGAAGCATAAAAGATTCTAGTTTTGAGATCTTCGGAAGTGAGGCGAATGACGAAGTAAAGTCATGGGAGCAGCTTATTTGGGGAATATCAACAGACAAAGAAGCATCATGCAAGATAGATACAGAACACACAGATGATTACTTTTCAATGAGTTACGATATGACAGCACATAACAGAACGCACCATTACGTGACTATGAGCCAGTTTGGCGAATCTGGGGCAATCTTAATGGAAGAAGGAGAGAACGAACTTTACATCAGGTGTATGAACTTTGCAGGAGAAATAAACGAGGCGGAATTTGCAGTTCAATTCACACTAAGTGACGAACCAGATCTCACTCCACCAATGCTTTCAAGATATGACCCAGAAAATAATGGTTATCTAAAATATGGTGAAAACTCAACAGACCTCTATGTTTACATGAATGAGCCATCAGAGTGTAGAATTAATAATGGCTTCGATTCGAACTTTGATAGCATGGAAACCAATATGAGTTGCATAACAAGCCCTTCCCTGGGGTATAACGGAGAATGGGCTTGCTACACAGAGTTAACGAGCTTAGTAAACAATGAAAACACATTCTATATCAAATGCTTGGACAAGCCAGGTGAAAATGAGTCAGAAGTAGACAGAATGCTTTCCCAAACATATATTTACACAATCAACCAATGTGACGAAGGACTTGAGATAGCATCGCTAGAGCCACAAGATGAGGAGATTTTAACAAACAGTTCGGGTTTAATGACATTAGAAGTTGAAACCGATGGATGTATAAACGGTGGAGAATCTTATTGTTATTACGACTTCGGTAGCGGCGATATTGCATTTTTAGACACAAACTCAACAACACATGAGCAAGTTTTCAATAGCCTAGGTAGCGGCGATTACGAAATAGAAGTTTATTGTATAGATGAGGCGGGAAACGAAGACACGGCGTACACAAATATTTCAGTAACCGTTGACCAGAATGCCCCAGAG
>NZCX01000003.1 GCA_002688415.1 Candidatus Pacearchaeota archaeon | reverse complement strand
TCAAACGCCCTATTCCAAAAGTGAATCGCGAGTTGGGTGGGGGGTGGGTGGAGGTAAAAGGAAACCGGAACATTAAAACAATTAATATGGGATGTAGCCAGAAAGACAGAAAGATTTTTAAACATTAATCTAATCAAGTTATTTAGGAAAAAGAGTTCTGTGATGATTTAAAAAAGGATAATTATCCTACTTACAATGGGCTCTCACATACCAATAAAAGCGCAAGAGAAAAGAAATGAATTGATAGAACAAGGTTTACCATTAAACATGATTTCTGCAAAACTTGGAATTACTAGGCAGGCAGTATCAAATTACATTAAGGTTAGTGGAAAGTCTGATAAATGGAAAAAAGAAAGGGGTCGTTTTAAGGCAGCTCAAAAAAGGAAGAAAACAAAAGCAAGAATAAATGAAGAAAAAAGAATAGGAGCTATTAGTAGATAGTAAGCATGATAGGCACTGCTGCAATAAGGGACTTACCAGAAGCAGAAAAGTGTGCATATGCAAAAACAAGGGAATTTTTTGATTCATTAGGCACCAAGAAAAGTTATTCTTTTGATACTGTATTTACAATATTTAAAAGATTTTATAAGGCAAAAGAGGAAGGCAGGAAATTATCATTAAAGAAATTAGGTAGGGGATTAGAATTATGGGATTCTGCGGTTAGTAGGATCATTCAACGAGTAGGAGAAGAGCCATTTTATTATAAGAGAACCAGAAGAGTTATGTCTAAAGAGCAGAATGAAATTATTAAGAGATTAAGGGAATCAAAAATAGGGTATGCAGACTTAGAATATCTATCAGGTATCCCATGGTATGTTATTAGGCTTCATATCAAAAAAGAAGGATTAAAAAAACCAAGAGCATCAAATTCTTTAGGAAAAAAAGGGCTAAATTACAGATTGGCAAGTCAGGCTTATGAAGCACTAGATGATGCACAAAATTTAGGATTGTCACAAGAAGAGATTGCAGAGGCATTAGATACCTCAAGGGCAGTTATTGAACATGCTGCAGCAAATAGGAGAGAGATAGGCTCTACAATCACAAGAACACTTAAATTAATCTACCCTTCTGCAGATGTTACGCAACCTTACAAAACGTTCTAACAAAGATATTTTTAAATATACTAAATCTCACTCTCCCTAAGCATTCTCCATCCCAATCTTAACCTGCGGCTCCATATACTTATTTTTCCACTTATCAAAATATAAAATATTTTCCAAATCTGGCTTAGACTTCCCCCGCCCCGCCGCCGCCCGCGTCTCCATCCCAACTGGAAAAATTGCCTCAATTGTCAAATTATCACTATCCGGAATTTCCAACACTCTTTTAACCTGCTCTTCAACAAAAGCGCCAATCCAGCAAGTCGCAAGCTTTTGCGCATTCAACGCAAGCAAAAAATTCTCAATCGCCGCTCCTGCCTGCTGCCTTGTATATTTTTCCCCATGTTCCCCATAACTCCTCTCCAATTTCGCATTATCAGAAACAACCACCACTGCAAAAGGCGCCTGCTTAACAAAACTCTGCTGACTTGCCTCAGCCAGCTTCTTAACCTTATCCTTGTCCCTGACAAAAACAAACTTCAAAGCAAACTGATTCCCAGCAGCCGGCGCAAACCTCGCAGCATCAATTGCCTTAACAACTTTCCGCCAATCCGGCTTCCTATCCAAAAACCGCCTCACACTCTTCCTTGTCTTAATTGCACTATTCAAATCCATAATTTAACTAAACAAGAGTGGTATAAAAATGTTATTGTAAAATACATAAATCCTTTTAAGACAAATACCAATAAAAAATTATGGAACCACAATCAACTTACGACCTAGATTATACAAGAAGAACTTTCCAAAGAATAAAAAGACTTGGCGGAGAAACCCTAATCTTTGACAGAGTTCATATCATAGGAGAAGAAAATCTGCACAAAAATCCAGAAAGACAAAGACTCTACCTTGCCAACCATCTAAGCCACGCTGACTACATGATAATCTGGTTCAAGTTCCACGAAAAAGGAATAAAAATGCCAATGATCCCAGCAGGAAAAAATCTAGACCAGCTTTTTTTCAGACTAATTAGTTGTGATTTCAGCAAAATGGGGGGCTTCTGGGTTGACAGAGAACTGCTAAAATCAAATATTAATGGCGCTACATCACACGGCCGCCAGATCAGAAGAAGCGTCGAAGCAGCCCTAAAAAACAAACAAGATTTACTAATTTTTCCAGAAGGAGGCAGAAGCTACCAAGGGACTATAATAGACAGCTTTCTAACAGGCGCTGTCAGAGCAGTACTCAAAGAAGAAACAGACTTAGATCTTACGAACATTGCATTTGCATACAATCCAAGAATCGAAGAACCTGTCTTTCCCCGCCTTGCAGAACACCGCACAAAAAAAGGTCCAAAATATAAATTATGGGATTACATTGCCTTTGCAAGAAGACTAATTGAAAAAAGATTTCACAACGTCGGAGATGCTTACATGAATGTGTCCGAACCCCGCCCCCTCATAAAAATAGTAGAAGAAGGAGAATTAAAAAAAAGAGTAGAAAACCTAAGACAATATTCAACACAAGAAATAAGGCGCCTTTATGAGGAGATTAGTCAGCCCCATCAGAACAGTCGATAGTTAGTTAGATTTAAATATCCTACCAATTTCTCATAATCAAGTCTCGGTAGCTCAGCAGGTAGAGCGCATGGCTGTTAAATTTGCCACAGACACCATGATGTCAGAGGTTCGAGTCCTCTCCGAGACGTTTGCTCTTGACTAATCTTTATACTAGTCCTTATTATTCCAAGAGTAAACAGCGAGTCAAGACGTTCTATTTTTTATCAAAATATTAACTCCAAGCCGCAAGCGACTTGTCGTTTCCACCCAAAATTTAGTAAGACCACCAACTTCCTCCACATCGTAAAATGCCGAGCAAGTTATTCAAAAGGAATTTACACTCTCACAAATTCCGGTGTGCGAAGAAGTTTGTCAGAGACAACTTCAGAGCAAATCATCAAACATCAGATTTCTTAGCAAACTTTTCCTTCAAGCCCAAATCCCCCCCCTCCAACCTCCTCTTCGCAGCATTTTGCTTTTCCAAATAAGAAAAAACATTCCCATGCTTAGCTCCCTGAATCAAAGAAATAACTCCCTGAACAACAGCATCCAGATGCTCTGAATCAACAATCAACCCAACCCGATTATCATGCACAACCATTACACAACCAGTCAACTCCTCAATTGTATTCTTAGCTTTCCCAGAAGTCCCAATCACCCGCCCCCGCACATCTTTCAAATTTTTCCTCGGCGTATAGCTCTTAATATCAATAAACTCTAAAACAAAATCATCTTTTTTCAACAACAGCGCATCAGCCACATCAAAGCCAAAATCAACAGCCTCAATAATTTTCTCAGCAACAAACTCACTCAACTCATCTCCTTTAATAGAAATCTGGCTATTTTTGCCAAATCTAATCTCCACCTTAATCCGACTCTCAATTTTAGGCACAGCTTTCTTCACCTTAACTAAATTTTCTACTGCAAGCGTTTTCATCTATTCAAGATCAAACAATTTTTTAATTAAAAACTCAAACTTTCTCATCATATCCTGCTCAATTATCCCAATCTTACTTTTCAACTTTTTCATATCAATAGCTCTTAATTGAAAAATTAAAGCTACAGAATCTTTCCTTAAACCATTTTCCTTAGAAGACTCCACCTTAAGAGTATAAGAATATTTCAATGCATGAAAATTTAAAGTAAATGGAACCACACTAACAATTCCCGCATTTATATTTGATAAAAGAACAACAGGTCTTAACCCCTCTTGTTCACGACCTTGATTAGAAGGAATATCCACCAGATAAATCTCACCTTTCATAATTTTTCTTCAAATTTAATAAGAGCTTCATTACTCAATTCATCCCATCCTTCAAATTCTTGCTCTAATTCTCTCTGTTTACCAATACTATCAAGATAAAACAAAATAGCCATCTCTACTATTTTTTGTTTATTAAATCCCAAACTTTCCGAAACAAAATCTAATTTATCATTTATCTCCTTAGTTACTTGTATCTCCATATTCATTAATGCATACAGAATTTTTTAAACCTTTGGTTTTGACTTTTCCTCAGTGCCTACCCTTTCGAAAAAATTCGCACTTCTTTTTCATCAAACATTATATCTCCAACGAACCAGATAGCATCTTTTTCAAATGTTCAGGCTCAACATAAATCCACTGAATTCCCCTCGGTCCAAAAATTATCTTCCCGCTTTTCCAAAGATACTCTAAAATAACCTGCAAAGTCTGACGCATAACCTTTCTCGGAAGTTCCTTCTCCAAATCTCTCAAAGAAATAGGCACATCCCTATGCTCCTCCAAAAAGTCCTCCACCATCAAAACAGTATTAAGATTCGGATATCTTTTAGTCTGATTATTTTCTTTTTCAATCATTTCATTTTTTGTAATTTTCATCCCATAAGTTGTCTTTATCAGTTGATAAATATTAATATCAATTGATATTTAAATGTTTTGGTTTGGAATTTTGTTTTTTGTATTGATGTAAGGTGTTATGTCAAATTTCTTCTTCTGCTGAAAATTTAAATCTCTAATACATATTCCCATCCCAGACAGAAGCGCGCTAGTCATTTCATGACAGATAGCTAAAAATCAAAGATTTTTAGGAGAAAAACTTCTTTTATCCGACCAACAAAACCCGAAATGAAATTTTACAAATTTCACATAACAAAGGATAAAAGGCTTCGCCCAAATTTTTCTTATTTTATTGGCACTTTTTCAAATCTTTTTCCAAACTAGAAATATACTTAATCAATTTTCTAAGAAACTCTTTTCTAACTTTTTTGTCTTTTATGGGGTGCAACCTCAATTTTAATGTTTCGTGAATTATATGTTTTTTATCTTTAATTGATTTTATTAAATTCTTCCAAGAAGTTGAAGATTTTCCTGTCTTAAATTTTTGTTCATCTTCAACTAACCAAAATGTTCCTTTAACAATCTCAGAAAATCCTACTTTTTTATTTTTATAAGCAGGGATTAAATACTCTTTATAGAATTTAATCAAACTTTCTAAGTCCACTGCATCACTTCTAACAGGAAAATCATTTATTTCTAACCCTTTTCCATAAATAATTTTATAATTTAGAATTTGTTTTAAAACTCTGCTCGTTGATGCTTTCTTCTTGCTTGTTTTACAATGCTTTCCTTTTTTTAATTCATAAATTGAGATTCCTCCAAGATGAACAGGCAAACCTAAACTTTTTTTATTCTCTTTTTGTAATCTCTCAAGTTTAGGTAGATATTTAGAATGTTTTATTATTGTAAGCATATCAATATCGCTAAATCTGTTCATTTCCCTTCTAGGAAGACTTCCCTTGCAATAAATTCCAACAATTTCATTTTTTGGAAGGTTTTTTAGAATTAACTGTCTTGCTTTTTTTACAACTTCAATTACTTTTAATTCTATTTTGGTTTTTCTTTTCCAATCTTCCCAAAAATCTTTTTTTGCCATTTTAATTTAAATGTTTAGTGCAATCAAAAAAATGAATCTCATAATCTTGATTTGTTTTTTCCAATATACTCAAACAAGCATTTGATTGAATCAATTTTCTTCCTAATTCTGCACCTTTCTTCCTATCTCCTGTCGAAATTCCTAAAATAAATCTGTTTATACCCCCATGAGCAACAACGAGAACATTTCCTTTATGCTTTTTTACATCTTTCATAAAATCTTTAGTTCTTTCTATTAAATCTTGATTATCTTCTTTATCTGCTTTTTCTCTCAGCCTTTTATCTTTAACAATTTTTAAATTATGGAATTTTGAAATCTCTTTAGCTGTTTCATAAGCTCTTTTCAAGTCACTAGAGTAAATTATCTCAAAAGTTTTGTCTTTTAATCTCTCAGCGATTTTTTTAGCTTGTTCTAATCCCTTTTTGCTTAATGAAGTATCAATTTTTTGCCCTTGATGAATTCCTTTTGCGTTTGCTTTTGATTCACCATGTCTTACTAAATAAATTTTCATTTTGTTTTCCAATACTTGTTTAAGTTTTTTTGAGTAAATGTTTTCTTCAGTTTAGTCATCAAATAATCTATTTCATTATCAGAAAGATGCTTTTGGTATTTTTCAGGTTTTGCCCATTTTTGTTTTTTAATCTGCTTCAAAACCTTATTTTTATTAGAGGTTATTTCAAAAGGGTCAATAAATACAATCCTTTCTTTTTTTAACCCTAAATTTGAAAATACTTTGTAAGTATATTCATGAATTCCGTATTTCCACATTTCTAATAAAAATTTTGCAATTTTATCAATTAATTCTAATCTTTGTTTTTTACTCAGTTTCTTTAGAACTCCATCTAAAGATTTAACTCTTTTTTGTTTAATTTTTCCATCTTCTAAAAATTCTATATTTGCTAAATATCTCTTTGGGATTTTTGATTTTTTTATTATTTTTGTGGCATTTTTTATATCAAAAATCATCTTGTCAGTTCTTTCATTTAATTCATCAAGTTTATTTTTCCACCTTAAAAATTTCTCAACTTCTTCTTTAATCTCATTTCTATTTTTTGGAGTTTTAATTACATAGTCATCATATAAATCAACCCAAAATTGCCAACCACCTAATCTTTTATTTTCTGTCATAATTACAAAAACGAAAATTGATTAATAAACCTAATGGAAAAAGTGCCGTCTTCTTTTTTATAAAAAAAGAAGCAAAAAAGCGCGCGCTTCCCACCCTAAGATAGGAGATTTAAATTTTCTTAACACAGAAGGAAAAACTCCTTCGCCTTCGGCTCGGTAACGCCTTGCAGGCTCTCAGGATAAAGCCCTCAGAAGACATAACAGGGCTTAAACAGAAAATACTTGCAGAATTTTCCCAAATTCAAAATCAAAGATTTTGAACTCTCGAGGTCACTAGCGTTCTGCTCGAGCCCTTCGGGTTTTTTAAGCCCGATGTTCAACAAAACCTCTAATTCTCCTAATCAGATAATCAAAACCACTAAAACTCTAAAACTCACTCTCACTAGTTTTAAGCAAACCCTTTTTCTTCAGCCTCTCAATTGCTGCTTTAGAATACTTAAACAAAACATCTCCTTTTTCATCATCAAATTCCCACGGCTGAACAATCACAACATCCCCTTCCCGCAGCCACATCCCCCGCCGCAGCCGCCCCGGCACCCGGCAATTCCGCGTCTTTCCATCCATACACGAAATAAACATCCGCCCCCCACCCAACCGCTGCGTTATAATCCCAATTACCTCTTTCCCTTTTGGAAGTTTCACTCTCACAGGCCCCTCAGGCACAACAACTTTCGGATTATTTTTCTTATTTTTATCCTTATAAAACGGCATAAAATCAAAACACAATTTCAGTTTATAAAACTATCACAAATTAAGATCTATACCATAACTTAACATGAACACTATAAGTAATAAAAAGCATTTTACGATGTGAGAAAAGGGATTGCACATTAATAAAAATGAAGGCGAAAATCTGGGAGCCGCGAATGATTTGCTCTCGATTACGTTCCTCCACGAGCGAGAGAGTGAATCATGAGAACAAGGCGGAGATTTTTGCAAAAGGGATATCACCAAAAACCTACAAAAGCACAAGAGCAACAGGCACACCCCCCACCGACCCCACCCCACCCCCAGCTCCATCACCAGCCCCAACACCACCCCCAACATCCCCCACAACCCTATCCCCGCTCCCACTCCCAACCCCACCCCCCACCAACCCCATCTCCTGACACAGCCCCACACTCTCCTTCCCAACAATAAAAAAAGTCGCATCCTCCCTCTGACAATCAGCTAAAATTCCCTTAATCTCCTCACTCTCCTTTTCATCCCCCTTAAAAAAATCCCCTGTCAAATCAAGCTGTTTATTCCCCTCTTCAAACTTCTTCCCTATCAAATTAGAATCACAAACAGCTACAACCCATCTATAAGTCTTATGAATCTTCACTAACATCACCAACTAAAAATCAACCCATTTATAAAACTATACAAAAAATAAAAAAATAAAAAAATTAATCTACCTTAAACGTGCAAACAGTAGTGGGACACCCAGGAGTTGAACACTTACCTTTCATATAGTCCTTTCCTTTCTTTGTCTTTGTCTTCTTTGCATCCTTTATTTCTACTTTTTTCTTACACCTAACACAATATCCTTCTGTCATATTTTTCCTCCAAGTTTAACTAATCTACACAGGAAAAACCCCTTTAAATAGATATCTAAAGGTAATTTACACGTAAAATCAACCCCTCTGCGAAAATCCGGACTTCGTCCTTTCCCATTTTCGCACGTACTTTTATTAATAAACAATCAAAGCCACATCGTAAAATGCTAAATAATGTATAGGGAGGTTGTTTTCAATTCACAAACCGAGCAAATTGCTTTTGCTTACGTTCCGTTCGAGTGCAAAAGTGATTTGTGAGTAGAGCAAAGCGAGGAGGTAGGAAATTCAAAGTCTTTTATGGCGAGCTTTTAGGTCTGGACTAAAATTATAGATACTCGCAGACCTGAAAGTGAGAATTTGAATTAGATGCTAAATTATCTCTAATATTCATATCAAATTATAAAATAAACTCACCACAAACACAAAACCACACTAAACCTTATGAACTGGCTTTTTTGTCCCGCAAGCTAAACACCGAATAAACATCTTGCTGTTTTCCTCAACCAACTCTGTATCTGGCTTTTTACAACTAGAACACAGCACAAACTGCTTCACATACTTCTCAACCTTTTCATTTATATCCTTAGACGAAATTTTCCTATCTAAAATCAGCCTATCACCGTCAATATCACCCGAAGTAGCAAGTGATTTAAACAAAAACTTAGCCAGGTGACATCCTTCCCGCCTCAAACACCCTGCCACCTGCACAAAATTAGAAATAACTGTCTTAGAACCCTGATGATGCCCCTCTACCCCCTTAATCTCAAAACGATCGCACTCCTTGCACGGCTGCACATTCTCATACGCTTCCTCCAAAAGTTCTTCATATTCCATATTTTACCTTAATTTCCTGGCTTTTTAAGAGTTGCTAATGTAGACAGTATCTCCGCATAAAAATTTATTTGCATTTTTGATTCAGATTAATTTCAAAAACGCCGAAGGTGTTTTTGGGAAAAAGTTTTG
>NZCX01000023.1 GCA_002688415.1 Candidatus Pacearchaeota archaeon | reverse complement strand
GATAATTATCTCTTAACGGATCAAGTTAAAGAATTAAAAGGACTTCTTCTTGCATATACAGAAGTCTCAAAAATCTCAGAATTAGACCCACGCCTTTCAGAGGTTCACAGATATTGGTTCGATAAAACTGCTCCGAGTTGTGAAGTTTTAGACACGCCTGAAAGATTTGGAGACGCCTTGGGCCAATTTTTGAACGAATCTTCTATCCCGGAGGAATATGGAGTTACTCAAAAGCAATTAAAGAGTGTTCTAGAAATTGCAGAAAACATGGGGGAAATGGAAGAAATTTGGAATCAGCTTATTGGGAGGGGCCCTGGTCTTGCCTCTGCCGACGACTATTCTTCTGATGAGCGCTATGCATAGTTTTCATCCCAACAAACTTTATTAACCCTCAGATCCTTATTTTTCAGAGGACAAAAATGTTATTTAAAGAGGGAGCTGAGCTTTATTCATATGAGATTCGTTCAGAGAGCGGAGAGAGTGTTCTTTACGTAAATTATCTCGGGGCGCCAATCGTTCCCTCCCTTGAAAATTCGGGAGAAGTAATGTCACATACCCTTGGCATTCTTGAAGAGGAAAAGGGTATTTCGAGAATTGTTTTTGTTCAACAAAGAAACTATAGCTATAGTGCTTCTGACGTGCAATCTCTAATTGGAGTTGTTCAGTTGAAAAAAAGACTCTTAAGGTCCGACAATCTTTTGAGCAACGAAAAGCTTTCCGTACTGGGGTTTTCTTATGAAAAGGCTTATTCTTTCTTTAATTATCTTTTAAACGAAGTTTTAACTTATGACCCAGCAAGAGCCTATCGAGAGCTTAAGGGGGAATATTTTTCTCAAAAAGCTTTGTTGGAAAATGGGGAGGATAATGCGGAGTATGTTTGGCTACTTGAAAAGACGATAGGAAATTTTGATGAAATTTCTCTTTTACAAAAATTAAAACCATATTTCGACAAATATCCTTCGGGAGATAGAGGTATTTATTCTGAAGTTTTACAGGGGAACATTATGCCAAATTTTACATTCACACGAATGGTTTCTAGCTTGCCAAAAGATGGCGAGATTTTAGAGCAGTATAATGTTGGCCAAGCGGAAGATGCTTCCGTTGTTACTCTCTTAAAGGTTCCTAATCAGACCAAGCCAATTTATCATATTTCCCTTCCAGAATATAATCTTAAGGAAGATCATCATATGCTTTTGAATTTGGCTAGGGGTGTTCTTGTTGAGCATAGGCCGAGCAAGGAAGAGTTTAATGATGGAGAGAGGATAAGGCAGGTTTTTTTTAATGTCGCAAAAGATCTGTTAACAGACCTGGCAAACTCTAAGAATATCAAGGTTACTTATAATGAGATAGAGAATCTTTCTAAGATTTTAGTTCGTTATACTATTGGATTTGGGATTCTGGAGGTTTTGCTCCAAGACAACAACCTTCAAGATATTATGGTAAATGCTCCCGTTAGTGTTTCTCCGGTTTATGTTAAACATAATGAATATGGTGAATGTACTACTAATTTAATTCCCGCAGTGGAAGATGTGGATTCTTGGGCTGCTAAATTTAGAATGCTTTCGGGGAGGGCCCTGGACGAAGCAAATCCAATTTTAGATACTAATTTGGAGCTCGGAGTGGCAAGTGCGAGGGTTGCTATAATCCAAAATCCACTAAGCGCTGGTGGTCTAGCATATACTCTTCGAAGACATAGAGACAAACCATGGACACTTCCATTGTTTATGAAAAATAAAATGATCGATGGTCTCGGAGCAGGTTTGCTGAGTTTTATAATTGACGGAGCACGAACAATGCTGATAGCAGGAACTCGTTCTTCCGGAAAGACTTCTTTTCTTGGAAGCCTACTTTTGGAGATTATGCCAAATAATAGAATAATCACCGTCGAGGATACATTGGAGCTCCCGGTTTTACCTATGAAAAAACTTAATTATGATATTTTAAGTATGAAAGTTCGAAGCGCTTTGGCTGGAGAAAGTACAGAGGTTTCAGCTACTGAGGGCATTCGTGCATCTCTTCGTTTGGGAGATTCTGGTTTAATTGTTGGCGAAATCCGAAGCGAGGAAGCAAGGGCGCTGTATGAGGCAATGAGGGTCGGGGCATTAGCAAATGTTGTAGCCGGCACCATCCACGGAGGGAGTCCTTACTCTGTTTTTGATAGAGTTGTTAATGATCTACAGGTTCCTGTTACAAGCTTCAAGGCCACTGATTTGATTGTAGTTGCCAATCCAATAAAGACTCCGGACGGCTTGCATTCAAACAGGAGGATTTTATCAATAACAGAGGTCCGAAAGCATTGGGAGAAGGATCCTCTTGTCGAGGGTGGTTTTGTGGACCTAATGAAGTACGATGTAAACAAGGACATGCTTGTTCCCACGGATGAGTTGATTAATGGCGATTCAGAGATTATCAAAGATATTGCTGGCAACGTTAAAGGCTGGGCTGGAAATTGGGATGCTGTTTGGGATAATATTCTACTAAGAAAAGAAATCAAAGAGGAGATAGTTAAGGTTTCTGAGAAAATAGATCGCCCCGAAATTTTAGAGGCAGAATTTGTAGTTAAGAGCAATGCTGCTTTTCATCGAATTAGCGATGAGGTTACTCGTGATTTGGGATTGCCCGTTGGGAAAGAAGTCTTCCCGAAGTGGAAGAAGTGGTTTGAAAAAGAGCTAAGAAAATAATTTATTGGGTGAAAACTTTATTAACCCACTTCTCGTTAGTTTTTTAGAGGTGAAAATGGCTGAAAGTACAAAAGATATCTTAGATAAGTATGGGAAAAAGCTTGATGGAGAAATAAAGGATTTTGATTCTAAAGTTAGTGATCCCAATTCTCCAGATTTTACTAAATCCTATGAGAAATTTAGGCAAGCGATGAATCCAGCTTTCAATCGTTATGAAAAACTGGCCAACAGCCTTGGGAGAATTTTAACATTTAAAGTCGGAGAAAAAGATAGAACTCGATTACAAAAAGAAATTGATATTGCACATTTAAACGTAACCCCCAGCGAAGTTTTGGTTCTGGCATTAATAGCAATGACCTTAACTATTGTCGGAGGAGCTCTTTTCTCTTTGGCTCTTTGGCTGATTATTGATTTCTTTAGCTTTATGATGGTTTTTCTTTTTTTAATTTTATCTGCATTTCTGTTTTTCTATTTTGTCAAAAAGCCTGAGAAGCTTGCCTTGGAGTGGAGACTTAAAGCCAGTAGTCAGATGGTTCCTGCAATTTTATATATCGTGGTTTATATGAAACATACAAGCAACTTTGAAAGGGCGGTTGAGTTTGCAGCGCAACACTTAGACCCACCATTATCTCTTGATTTGAGAAAGGTTTTTTGGGACGTAGAGGTTGGAAAATATTCTACCCTAAAAGAAAGCATAGATAATTATCTTGGAGGATGGAAAGATTATTCAACAGAATTTATTGAAGCATTCCATTTAATCGAAAGTAGTTTGTATGAGCCCGGAGAAAAGAGGAGGGTTGAGGTTTTAGAAAGAGCATTACAGGTTATTCTTGACGGCGTTTATGATAAAATGTTAAAATATACTCACGAAGTAAAGTCTCCATTGACAAATGTTTACATGCTTGGTATTGTCCTTCCAACATTGGCTCTTGCAATTTTGCCGCTTGCTTCCACAATGATGGATGGCGCTATTCAATGGTTCCATGTTTTATTCCTATTTAATTTAATCATTCCATTTTTCGTTGTTTATTTAACGGGAAACGCAATTAATAAGAGACCTGGCGGGTATGGAGATACAAGTCTTCTAGAGAATAACCCTTATTACCCAAAATTTATTGGCAAGAGACCATATGTTATTGGGGGACTGGTTGCAGTTCCTTTTATCTTATTAGGCCTATTGCCATTGATTTGGATGTACAGCCCACTCTATACAACATATGGAGACCCTAGTTTTCTTAGTTTAGGTATAACAATTTTGGGTGATGCTGGTATTTTTGGCATTATTGAATTGGCTGGTGGTGGACTAAGTGGACCACACGGTCTTCTTTCTCTTCTCTTAAGCCTGCTTGTTCCACTTGGTGTTGCTCTTATGTTTATTATTGCCTTTAATCTTCGTACCAAAGATCTCATAAAAGCGAGGGACAAATACAAGGCTCTTGAGGGAGAATTTACTTCTTCTCTCTTTTCTTTGGGAAATAGGATCGGTGATGGTCTGCCTGCCGAGATTGCTTTTAGTCGTGTTGCCGAGTCCAGCAAGGGGACTTCTACTGAAGGGTTTTTTAGCTTAGTTAATCAGAACATCCAACAATTCGGCATGAGTTTGGAAAAAGCACTTTTTGATTCCAGAAGAGGGGCAGTTGTGTTTTATCCAAGTTCCTTGGTTGTAACTTCTATGAAGATTCTTGTACAATCTGTCAAAAAAGGCTTAACCGTAGCCTCAAAAAGCCTGATGAGTTTGTCAGATTATGTTAAAAATATAAAAAAGGTTAATGATAGACTAAACGATTTGCTTGCTGACATTACTAGCGATATGAAAAGCAATATGACGTTTTTAGCTCCACTTCTTGGAGGGATTATAGTCGGTCTTTCCGGAATGATTACGCTAATCTTAACTTCCTTGCTAACGTTTATCGAGTCAGGGGTGGAGGTTGGAAGTAGTGCCTCGAGTGGAATTGATATCAATCAGATAACCACTCTTTTCTATGTTGGCAACATGATCCCAACATATTGGCTGCAGCTTATTGTTGGCATCTATCTTATTCAGGTGGTTTTTATTCTGACAGGAACTCTTGTAATTATTCGATCTGGCCAAGATATTTTGGCCAAAGTAAATGAAACGGGAAAGAATTTAAGGACTACGATTATTTTGTATGTTGTTGTTGCTCTGTTTGCAATTCTAGGCTTGGCCGCAGTTGCTGCGTTTGCCCTGAAGGGTATGGTTGGATAATGGCGTCTACTGTTTTGGAACCAGAGAAAGAGACCATTAGGATTGGAAAAAATTTGAAGGTTTACTCTTTTGATGGCAGATGGAATATTGCCAAAAGAGATCTTCGGAATGCTTTTTCTGTAATTAATCTATTTAAGGCAAACGGAAGGTTTGAAGAGCTTATAGATAAAAAATGCCCGAGATTTCTGAAGGGACAATTGTCTCACGATGGCAAAGTTTTAGGTGCACGTATTAATATTTTGCCCAACGGCAAAAAACTTGATGGGGCTTTTTCCTTGTTCTCTGAGGGCCTAATGATTCACGATGAATTGAGCCATGCACATTGGGATGTTATCTATAAAAATCCTAATGGAAAGTTTGCATATCATTACACATTGGACAAAAGAGCGTCTGCTTCATTGAAAAAATATAAACATGTTGGACAATTTGGGAAAAAATATCCTGTTTTAGAAAAAGGGGTGACGTTGTCTTTAGGTGATAATAAGAATTTTATGGCTTTGCCAATGTTTACTCTCTTGAAGACCCATATGAGAGTTGGAAATGAAATTTATTATAGAGCTCATGGCCACAAGGGTCTCACAACTCTGAAGAAGGCCGACGTAAAGATCTCTGGGGATACCGTTAGCTTTAAGTTTCTTGGCAAGGATGGTGTCCCGCAGAATATCAATAAGACCTTCCCAAAAAGTTATATTGTCCGTTTGAATAATTTATTGAAGAATTATAGAAGAGAGGACTTTATCTTTCAAACCCCTAGAGGTCATTTGTTGTCAGAAATCGATTTTAAAAAAGAATTTAGAAAACAAATTGGTGAAAATTTTTATCCTCATATTGTCAGAAGCTATTTTGCTACAAAGGCAACGGAAGATTTTCTAAAAACCCATAAGAACCCTAAAAAATCAGAAGTTAAAAATTTTCTACTTAGTGTAGCGGATGAGCTAGGGCATAAAAAGATGTCTAAGAAAACAGGTGAGTGGGAGGATAACTATTCTGTCACCGTTGGGCATTATATTGATCCTAGGCTGGTTGCAAAATTAAGAAGGAAATTATAGCAAAACCTTTAAATAGTGTATACTTTTGTGTATACACATGGTAGTAGATCTTTTTGAGCACACAATTTTATGTAGTGAATGTAATAAAAAAATGCAGCGAGGGTTTATTAATAAAAATGGTTTTCAGATTCGTGCTGTAATGTGCACTAAATGTGGTGAGAAGATTTTGCATCCTTCCGATTTGTCTGCTGCTGAAGAGTTTGCAAGCCTACGAAAAAAAGATTTTAGAGTTAAATTAAGGCTAGTTGGGAATAGTTACGCAGTCAGTATCCCGAGGGAGATTGTTGACTTTATGCATATGGCCGATAAGCAAATGGATGAAATGGTAGATTTATGTTTCGAAGAGATGGGGAGGATCAGTTTAAATTTTTAAAATGGTAAGTGAAGATAAAACTAAAAAGCAAGATGGCAATCCCAATGTTGTCCAACTGCGAGTTACGGAAGCACTTCAAGACGATGCTTATAAGGGAATCGCCAGAATAGACCCAGGATTTATGAAGACGCTGGGTGTTGAGAGGGGAGATATTATTGTGATTAAAGGGTCGAGAGAGAGCTTTTGTGTCGTCGACAGGTCCTATCCTTCAGATCTTGGATCAGAGATGATTAGGATCGACGGTATTAGCAGAAAAAATGCCAGAACAGGTATCGGGGACATGGTCGATATTAAAAAGGCCAAGGTCGTCGAGGCTAAGAAAATTACGATTGCCCCAGCGCAACAAGGAATAATGGTTCGTGGTGATCCCGAAGGCTTGAAGAGGGGCTTGCTTGGTAAGCCAGTTGTCAAGGGGGACTTATTTGTTCTTGGCGGAAGCCAAAGGAGAAAAGATCTAATGAGTGAGGACATGGGGGATTTCTTTGGGGATATTGGAAGCATGTTTAACCAGATGGGAATGGGCGGTTTCCCAACCGCAATGTCACAGATTCGTTTTGTTGTTGTAAATACTACTCCTCGGGCGGCATGTATTATAACAGAAAATACGCAAATAAATCTTAGCGAAAAAGCTGTTGATATTGATGAAGAGAGTATCCCCTCATTAACATATGAGGACATTGGGGGCTTGAAGGAGGAAGTTAAGAAGGTAAGAGAGCTAGTGGAATTGCCATTAAAAAGGCCAGAGATTTTCTCAAGGCTTGGTATTGATCCTCCAAAGGGTGTTTTGTTACACGGTCCTCCTGGAACAGGTAAAACACTTTTGGCAAGAGCTGTTGCAAATGAAACAGAAGCTAATTTCATAGTTATCAATGGTCCGGAAATTATGAGCAAATTTTATGGAGATAGTGAAAAGAAAATAAGAGAAATTTTTGATGATGCGCAGAAAAATTCCCCATCAATTATTTTCATAGACGAAATTGACGCAATTGCTCCAAAAAGAGAAGAAAGTCAGGGTGAAGTTGAGCGTAGAGTTGTTAGCCAACTGCTAACAATGATGGATGGACTGGCTTCTCGTGGGAGAGTTGTTGTAATTGGAGCCACAAACAGACCTAACGCAATTGACCCGGCCCTAAGACGTCCTGGTAGATTTGATAGAGAGGTGGAGATTAAAGTTCCAGATAAAGAAGGCAGGCTGCAGGTTTTGAAGATTCATACTCGTGGGATGCCATTGGTTCCTCCAGCGGACAAGGTTTATGTTGAACAAAAAATAGAGTTTTTAAATGGGACAATTAAAGACCTTAGGATTAATAAAGAGAAAAAAGATAGCAAAGATAAGGAGATTGTGGAAGTTAGTAAGTCGCTTGACAATCTTAATAAATTAGTTGCTAAATTATCTTCAGACGTAGCAAAGAACCATAAATTAGTTTCTAATCTTAACTCCGAAGATAGAGATTTGTTAAATTCAGTATTTCTAGAAGGTATGGTTGAGGATCTTGCAGCAAAAACACACGGGTTTGTTGGTGCTGATTTGGAATCTCTCGCAAAAGAAGCTGCGATGAGTGTATTAAGAGAAAATATTCATAAATTTAATCTCGACGAGGGAGAAGAGATCCCTACTGAAGTTCTCGAGAGCTTAAGGGTTTCCAAAAAAAGTTTTGATGATGCATTAAGAGTTGTCCGTCCTAGTGCCATGAGAGAGGTTCTTGTTGAGACTCCCAATATTGGTTGGTCAGATGTGGGTGGATTAGATCTCGTTAAGCAAGATCTAAAGGAGGCCGTCGAGTGGCCCCTTAAGTTCCCAAAGAGTTTTACAAAAATGGGCATTCGTCCTCCGAGGGGTGTTTTGTTGTATGGTCCTCCTGGAACAGGTAAAACACTTTTAGCCAAGGCTGTGGCAAAAGAGAGTGAGGCTAATTTTATCCAGGTTAAAGGCCCTAGCCTACTGTCTATGTGGGTAGGTAAAAGCGAGGAGGGGATAAGAAAGATTTTTGAAAGAGCACGCCAGGTTTCCCCTTGCGTCATTTTCTTTGATGAAATTGATTCCCTGGCTTCCCGGAGGGGTGGATATGGTGCAGGTGCGAAAGTTACAGACAATGTTTTGAATCAAATGCTTGCGGAGATGGATGGGATTGAGGATCTAAATAATGTTATTGTAATTGGAGCCACAAACAGACCGGACATGCTTGATTCTGCCTTGATGAGACCGGGGAGGTTTGATAGGATGGTCTTTGTACCAGTTCCAGAGAAAGCTGGAAGAAAGCATATTTTGGAAATCCATACGAAAAATATGCCTATCGATGGAAAGAAAAAGTTGGTTGATGAATTGTCAGAAAAAACTGAGGGCTATACCGGTGCTGATTTGGAGTCTCTTGTGAGAGAAGCGGCCATGTTATCCTTAAGAGAAAATATAGAGAATGAAAAAGTTAAGAAAAAACATTTTGATGATGCTATGAAAAAGGTTAAGCCTAGCGTAACTCCCGAGGAGGAAGAGAGATATAAGAGGATTGAGGAGAGTTATTTAAAGAATGCGCGGGGAGCTCTAGAGAATAAGAAGAGTTATCTTGGTTAGAATTGTTGTTTCTCTTCGGGGATTATCTTTACGAAATATTTATAAAGGAGTCTGCGCTACAGATGTTATGAAAAAGGTGATGAAACGTAAGTCTATATCTCATAAGGCGCCCAAGAAGTCTCCCAAGTTCAAAAAAATGGATAGGAAATTAAGAAAAGAGATGAAAAAGTCCGCTGTAAATTCTTCTAAAAAAATTGCGCTCAGGGAGGGTAAGGTGTCTGGCGGGTTCGATAAGGAAAAATTAGAAAAGATGAATTTAAGCGCCCTAGAAAAAGGATACAAGGCCGATGTTTTCTTGAAAACTCAAGTCCCAGGATTTGATCAACTTATAGGAAAGGGTATTCCACACGGTAGCACTGTTCTGGTCGAAGGAGGCCCTGGAAGTGGTAAGACTATTTTTTGTTTAGAAGTTGCGAAGAGAGCATGCGAATCTGGTAAAAAAGTATTATATATGAGTTTTGAAGAGCCTGAATTTCGGTTGATTACACACATGGAAGCTTTCGGTGCCAAGCCAAGGGAATATATCAAAAAGGGAAATCTTTATGTCAAAAGGTTCAATGCATTGGACATTGCAAGGAGCGTTGAAGCACTTTTGAGTGAGGCGAAGAAGGAGTTACTTATAGATGTTCAGCCTGTTCTAATTCCTCAAGATTTTAAACCGGACATCGTTTTGATAGATTCCCTATCTAGTATCGCTTCTGCATTTAGTGGTGAGGAAAATCGATTCAGAATTTATATGGAACAATTATTCCGTTATCTTGAATCGCACGATATCACATCCTTTTTAATTAGAGAGGTTTCAAGTCCATCTCACGTTGGTACCAGTTTCGTAGAGGCGGGTGAGGCAGTTAGTTTTCTGTCTGATGGAATTGTTGCAATCTACAATGTTTTCTATAGGGGTGGAACAAGGAAGAGGGGTATTGAAGTAGTTAAATTAAGAGGATCTGAAATTGATCGTCGTATCGTTGAGTTTGAGATGAGAAAGGGGAAGGGGGCAATTTGCTCTCCGAATAAGACTCTTAAAGGGAATTTCATCCTTACGTAAACGAGGGTCTTCCCTAGGAATATACTATGAGAAAACTATTAATTTTGTTGTTAGGCCTTTTCTTTCTCTCTCTTGCATTTGCGCAGGAAACGAATTTAACAGACCAAGAGTTTTCCCGCCAATGTCTCGATTCATCTGTGGGGATTATGTCTTCTTTGGAGTCTGAAGGCTTTAACATATTGAGGATTAATGATACATTGGTTAAAGCACAAACAATTTATGACTCACAATATCTTGTTGAGAGACAAGGAAGAGATGGGGAGTATAGTTTCGTTATAGATTCTTGTGAGGAAATTGAAGTTTTATATGAACTAGCTATTAAAGCTAGAGATGATCTCGGTGTTTTTGTAGGTTTCTATGAAGAAACAAGATCTAGCGGAATGAATACAACATCTGTTGATCTAATTATTGTAGAAATCGAAAAAGAAATTAATGATGAGAGATATGAAAAGGCGGATCCTCTAATCGAAGAGGCTTATGAGGAGTTCAGCAGAGTGCAGGAAGAATACGGAAGACTTAATAAATTTTATGCAGCTACTTCTCGAAGTTTCACTCTGCTATTGAAAGAGTATGGGTACTATACCCTATCTGTGTTAGTTGTTCTTATCTTAATCTACCTCGCTTATAGGGTCAGAATCAAAAAACTTATCGTTAGGCATAAGATAAATAATCTTCGTCTTAGAAAAAAATCCCTGAAGGCCCTAATGGAAAAGACACAAAAAGAATATTTTCAAAAAGGAAACATCTCTGAAGCTGATTATCAATTAAGAAGCAAGAACTTTGCTACTCTCGTTAGGGACATAGATAGAGAGCTTCCTTTGCTTGAGGAAAAGCTTATTAAAGTAGATACGCATGGAATTAAGAATGGTAAAATCGAAGCAGATTTCAAAAAAGAAGAAAGAAAGCAAAAAAAGAAGTCCACGAAAAGAAAAAGATCTAAGTGAAATGACTCCAAAAGAGAAAAAAGATTTTTTGCAACATGATCTTGTTGAGAGGATGATTAGGATAGAGCAGGCTGTTTCTGCTAATATGGGCAAGCCGATTAAGCATAACGAGACGGATTTCTATAAGGAGCTTACCATAGAGGAGAAAAAGGGTTTTAACAGGCATATTAATTCCAAAAAAAGAAAAGGTGTTCTGAAGATGGGCGCCTTAATTCTTCCGCTTGCGGCATTTGGTTTGATGAGAATGAGTATAACCGGTAATGCTATTCGTGATTCTACTGGTGCAGAACCATATTGGTGGGGATGGGTTGCTCTAGGTATTTTTATTGTTCTTGGTGTCTTTTTCTGGGCTAGCTATATTCTTAAGAAGACGATGGAGAGAAGGTTGAGTAGGCATGAAAAAGAACTGATTGGAAAGTTTAAGAAAAAGTAGAGGTTCAATCACAATAATTCTTAAAAGGGTCTATCGTTTATTTTTCTAATGGCAGCGTCTCTTCCTCCAGGAGTTCCCCGTGCAACTGCCGATGAATTTCTTATGCTTAAAGCAATTGCAATCGCTACTAGGTCTGGTTGTATTAGATATCAAGTTGGCGCCATTATAGCGGATGATGACAATAGGGTGGTTTCCTCGGGGTACAATGGTCCTTCCGGCAAAATAGAGTCTTGTTCCAGCCGGGCGGAACGAGGATTGGAGAACCCATGCTATAAGGACCTTGCAGGAATTGCTTTTGACGTTAAGAACAGTGGGGAATGCGAAGGAATTCATGCTGAGGAGAATGCACTTTATTTGGCCGGAAGGGACGGGTCTAAGGGGAATAGGATGTACGTAACTATTTTCCCATGTATGGAGTGCGCTAGAAGAATTGGAGCGAATGGCATCAAGGAGGTAATACATCTTCTTGATTACCCAGAGAAAGCGAGGGCTCTGGACATTCTTACGAAGCAGGGGGTCAATGTTAGAAGGTTGGAGCTCCCACGTGATAGGGCGCAATTATTGCTAGATCGTTTTTATGATCAGGTCCAAGGAAGAAGCAAGGCTTAGCGTATTTTTATGAACCTATAGTCTTTTGAAACTTCTTTCAGATATGATTCTGGCGTGTTTTTCCCTTTATTGAACTTGGGGTCTAGAAGCGCACCTGTGTTCTTGAATGCTTGTAGATAGATTGCTTTTGGGTTGCTGCCAATTGTCTTTTTTAACCAAGAAACCATTGATGTAATTGTTTTTTTGGTGTGGAATTTTTTTAGTACGGTCGTTCTAAATTCATGTCCAGGCAATTTAGATATTGTTTTTATCGATTCTTCTATCTTTTCTATATCTACCTTACTGTTTGTAATTTCTTTATAAAGTTCCTTTGCTCCCTTGATGTCCATTGCCACGTAATCGACTAACCCCTCACCAATTAATTCCTTAAGCCTATTGGGATTGCTTCCGTTGGTGTCAATCTTTATTTTGTATCCCAACTCTTTTATTTGCCTTAGGAAATTTTTTTCGATACTCAGTAGCGGTTCTCCTCCAGTAATGCAAACTCCTGTCAACTTGTTTTTTCTTTTCTCTAAAAACTCTAAGATCTTTTCATTTGAGTAGAGGGGGGTTTTTTGTGGAATAACCAGCTGTGGATTGTGGCAGAAGCCACATCTGAAGTTGCAGCCCTTTAAAAATAAAACACAGCAAACTTCTCCTGGGTAGTCAACTAGACTGAATTTTTCAATTCCTGCTATTTCCATTTTATCTGTTTAGGCTGTTAGGTCAAACATTTCTCTGTCGTCCCATTCGGCCCTTTTTCCTTCATTCCAGTTTGCGATTGGTCTCATGTATCCACAAATTCTTGAAACAACCTCACATTTTGTTCTTTTCATTTTTCACCTCTTAGTTTATTTTGTTTGTTGAGCTGATGAGCTCTTTTTCCTCTTCAGGAGTATATCCAATTTCTTCGTCACATTTTGGACAGTATTCATGTTCACCCTGTAGATACCCATGCTTTGGGCATATCGAGAATGTTGGGGTTAGTGTGAAATATGGTAGCTTATAACTTTCAGCTATTTTTCTTACTATTTTCTTTGCTGTCTCTCCAGTTGTTCTTTCTCCAAGGAAGAAATGCAGAACAGTCCCACCTGTGTATTTTGTTTGCAGCTCATCTTGTAGATCTAGAGCATGAAAGATGTCCTTGGTGTATTCTACGGGAAGTTGAGTTGAGTTTGTATAATATGGCTTTGCTTGCTTTTCTCTTATAGCGTTTTCATTTGCTACTTTGATTTTTCCATATCGCTGCTTATCTGTTCTTGCAAACCTGTGTGAAGTTCCCTCTGCTGGAGTTGCCTCTAAATTGTATATGTTGCCAGTCTCTGTTTGGAATTCTTCCATTTTGCTACGCATAAAGTCTAATACTTCAATTGCAAACTTTTTTCCGTCTTTTGTTGCGATATTCTCTCCGGGCATAAAGTTTATTATCGATTCGTTCATCCCCACTAAGCCGATGGTCGAGAAGTGGTTTTTCCAACATTTACCAAATCTTTCTATTACTTGTCGTAGATAGAATTTTGAATATGGATAAAGACCGGTTTCAGTAAATCTTTCGATAGCTTTTCTCTTTATCTCTAAGCTTTCTTTGGCCAGTTCCATTAGGTTGCCTAGCTTCTTAAAATAGTCCTCCTTGTTTGCAGAAGTAAATCCTATCCTTGGGAGGTTTATCGTTACAACCCCAATGCTTCCAGTCTGTGGATTACTTCCGAAGAGTCCACCGCCCCTCTTCTTAAGTTCAGTTTGATCTAATCTAAGCCTACAACACATGCTTCTGGCGTCTTCTGGATTCATATCTGAGTTAATGAAATTTGAGAAATAAGGAATGCCGTATTTAGCAGTCATTTCCCATATAATGTCGTATTCTGGATTGTCCCAGTCAAAATCTTTCGTTATATTATATGTTGGAATTGGAAATGTAAACACCCTTCCTTGTGCATCTCCCTCAATCATAACCTCGCAAAATGCTTTGTTTATAAGATTCATCTCTTTCTGGAAATCCCCATAGGTTTCTTTTTGAGGTTTTCCACCGATAATTACAGGCTCATGCTTCATATACCCTGGTACTTTGAGGTCCATTGTAATATTGGTAAATGGTGTTTGAAATCCGACTCTTGTTGGAACAGCCAGGTTGAAAATAAACTCCTGAATAGCTTGTCTTACTTCCTCATAGGAGAGGTTGTCTTTTCTCACGAAGGGGGCTAGTAATGTATCAAAATTGGAAAAAGCCTGTGCGCCCGCTGTTTCTCCCTGTAGAGTGTAAAAAAAGTTTACCATCTGCCCAAGGGCTGTTCTTAAGCGATTTGCGGGCTTTGAAGAAACTTTCCCCCTTACTCCGGTAAATCCTTTTATCAAGAGGTCTTTTAAGTCCCATCCAACGCAATAGGCCCCTAGTGTTCCAAGGTCGTGGATGTGCATATCTTTGTTTTCGTGGACTAACCTAATCGCCTCTGGGTATATTCTTCTCATCCAGTAGTTTGTTATTATTTTTGTCGCGATATAATTGTTTAATCCCTGTAGTGAGAAGTCCATGTTAGAGTTTTCCTTTATCATCCAATCGTTTAATCCAATATAGTCGTCGACTGCTTCGATTGTGTCAAATAAGCCCTTAACATTTCTTAATTCTTCGTGGGATTTTCTGTATAAAATATATGCCTTGGCAACCTTGGCATGACCTTCTTCGATCAATATTTTTTCAATTAGGTTTTGCACCTCTTCTACCTCAGGTATTCCATTTTCTCCATGTCTCTCCGATAATTTTTCAATTATCATCTTTGTTAGCTCTACCGGCTTTTCTTTGTCATTGCCGCCAACGGCCTTTACTGCCTTCCAGATTGCATTTGAAACCTTTTCTTCGTGAAAAACCACAACGCTTCCGTCTCTCTTTCTTATCTTGTTTATCATCCTTTTAGCTCCTTTATTTCTTTTTCGAAATCTTCTAGTGAATCCATCTCCTTGTAGACTGCAGCGAATCTCATATATGCTACCTTGTCTACTTTCTTTAGTTCTGCCATGACAATTTCTCCAATTTTTGATGTTGGGATGTCTTTGTCCTTTGCGGCCCGATAAACTCGGGCTTCTATTTTACTTACTATATCCTCTGTTTCCTCAGGAGTGAAGCTTCTTTTGTTCATACAAAGAGAAACTCCCTTCTCTATTTTTTCTATGCTAAATTTTTCTTTATAGCCTTCTTTTTTTACAACCCATAATCCAAGCTCGATTCTTTCATATGTTGTAAATCTTTTTCCACATTTTAGACATTCTCTTCTTCTTCTGGTTACTGATTCATTGTCTCTTTTGTCAATAACTTTCGTTTCCGGGTTGTTGCAATATGGGCATATCATTTTTTGTCATTTCGGGAGGACTACAACATGTTGTGTTTTAGCCTCTCGTGAACCACAACTGGTTGTGGGACAATCATTTTTAGAAGATTCTAGTATTTAAGCATTTGTGTCATCGAGTGCGATATTACTATGGAATGATGTTAGATTTAGGCGTAAAATACTGGCAAGGCCGGAAGTTAAAAAAATAAAAAATAAGAAAAAAATAAAATAAAAAACTATGG
>NZCX01000036.1 GCA_002688415.1 Candidatus Pacearchaeota archaeon | reverse complement strand
GCGTTATCAACAACAATAAGATTTGAAACTATATTATCAGCAGTCAGTCTGGCTAATCTAGACAATGTTTCAATTGAATTCTTCTTGGACTGAGCATCCTCTGTTGCCTTTGGCAAGACATATATAACACCAACTGGAGTCCCCGTTTCAAACAACATAGGAATCAATGTATCCACAGAGCTTGATCCCGTTCCACCGCCACCGGATACTGCAAGATAAACCATATGGTTTCCCTCCATAACCCTGTTCATAAGCGGTTGTATTATGTCTATATTATCTGCAAAAATTTCACGACCCAGATCAAGATCCTTACCCGTTCCTCCAAGGCTCCCTTCTAATAGAAGCTTTTGATGCGGAGCAACATCGATAAATTCAAGATCTTGTGCTGATGTATTGATTACAGCTGCATCATATCCATTTTTATGAAATACCTCTGCTATTCTAGATCCGGCTTGCCCAACCCCAACTACAGCAAGCTCTATACTTACCGATCTTGTATTTACAACGCTCGGCATATCTTCCTCCTTTTTCTTTTTCATCTTCTCTCTTAACATTCCAAGAACATCTGACTCTGACTCTTCAGAGTCTATTGCCTCAAGAATAGGTTCTGTTAATTCTTCCAAAATTTGCTCTGCCCCGTCTGCTTCAAACGCTGCCATTAACGCTTCATTTTCTTGATCAACTTTGCTTTGAGATTTTGCTTTCTTCTTTATTTCAATCTCTTTTGCTTCATTTTTACTCATTATAAAATCCTCATAATATTTGTTAAATTGCTCTAAAATTTTCTTCTTATTAGTTATCGCAAACGGAACAGGCGTTTCATTCGTATTATACGAAATTACTTCGCAAAGGTGTTCAGAATGTTTATTCATGGGATCTGCATCAACTGTGATTATATCACAATTCATAGCTTTTGCCTCATAAAACCCTAATCCAAGCCCTTCCCTTGTAGATGGCGCGACAATGCAGTGTGATTTATCATATAAATTTACTATATCCTTTCTATCTAAAACCCCATTTATTAGTATTATATTTTTGCATTTTTTGGCTACATTCTTTTCGTCAGGAGCCAATCTGCCGCTAACCATCAAAATGGCGTCTGATTCTGATATCTTTGAAAAATCAGAAAAAGCTTCTAAAACTTGAAGTGTATTTTTTTGATTAAACCCTGGATTTACAGGGCCGGGATGATAAAAGTGAAGCTTTTCAAGCCTATCCTTGTCTTCCTTTGGAACGAAGATTTCTCTATCTACATAATCCCAAGAAACTCGCTTTTTGTTTTTATATTTACCAAAAACATTATACGAAGTATCCGTAAGACACCATATTTCGTCAAAAATACTATATGAATTATTTTTAATAAACTGACTATTAGCCCACTCAGGCATTGGTACATCAACAATCTTTATACCAGTTTTTCTTTTTATGTTTGAAACCCATTGGCCTTTAATCATAAACGTTTCAAATGAAATAATCATATCAATCTTTTCATGCTTTATAATCTTTAAGAGCTGACTCTCCACCTGTTTCGTATCTGACAGCTTAAAGCATGAAATATTTGTTAATAAACTCTCATCATGCGGTTCTGGATAATATCGTCTAAAAACACTTCCGGAAGAGCCTTGTTTATATTTGGATTTTGAAACATAAAAAATTTCATTATTTTTACCAAGAATATCTCCAAGAGATTTGGCCAAATACCAAAGCCCAGATTCAGAAAGATATGTTTTTATTAAAATTCTTTTGTTTTTTATTTTATTTATCATTTATCACTTTTATACCAAGCCTATCTCTTGAAGCCTGTTTAATTTCGGCTATATTCTGGATATGCTCTTCTTTCTTATCTTTTTGCTGAGTCAGAGACCCTCCTCTTGGAATTACAGAATAATAATACAAAATTTGATGAATATACTCTATTGGATACTTCTCTGCGATCCTGATCCACATATCATAGTCTTCCGCAATCCAATATTTTTCATTAAAAAGCCCCACATCATCTAACACGCTTCTCTTAATTGTGGTAGAGCCTGATGCTACAAAATTTCTCTTCATAAGAGAGGCGTGATCTATCTTAATAGGATTTTTATAAAAAGGCCTTTTCAACTTAACTCTTTTTACTAAAATTTGATAGTTTCCACAAGTCATGCCTATCTTTGGCTTTCTTTTAAAAGTTTCTACAGATATCTTTAATTTATTAGAATACATTATATCATCTGCATCCAAAAGGCTAATGAGATCTCCATTCGTTGCTCTAATTCCAACGTTTCTTGATGCTCCAGGTCCAATATTTTCTTCATTTCTTATATATTTAACCGAAGGATATCTTCTTAATGTTTCTTGCAAATCTTCTGTTGAATTATCATCAATGACTGTAATTGTATAATTTTTATATCTTTGATTTAAGCAACTCTTTATCGCGCTTGCAAGATATTTCCCTGGATTATAGGCCGGAATTATTATATCAACTAACATCTTTTATAATCTCGAAATATTGTTCTGTAATTAGTTTTGGATTAAAATTTTCCAAAATAAACTTTCTTGCCCCTAAAGATAAATCATTTCTCAATTTAGAGTTTTCCATTATTTCAGATATTGCATCACAATAAGAATCAATATCTCTATTGGTAATAATTCCTGTTTTATAATTTTCTCCATGTTGATAAATCTTCGGATGAGTAACAGAAGGAACCCCTGCAGCCCACTGCTCCATAAGGGCCATTCCCTTTGTTTCGCTAAGAGAGGTGCTTACATAAAGGTGCGCTCTTCTTGCCGTCTCGATGTGATCACTATACTTGTATGGCCTACCATCTCCCAAGAATAAAAACTCATATTGTTTTAATTTGTTTTTAACTTCTTTTGCAAAACCAATATCTTTAACCATATGTCGAGAATTTCCTTTCCATAAAATATATTTGCCGTACTTATCCGGTGGATGCCACGTATCAATATCTGGACCTACTATAAAGCTTTCTACTTTATCTGTTAACAATGCATGCTTATCCAATATTGAATATTTCAATCTATCATTAACGGTTAAGATTGTTTTATATTCTATATTATTTAAAAAAGCCTTTTCTTTTTTATACTCTACTGTATCAAGAAGATTCGGACCTAAAATAACAGGCTTTCTATAAGTATTTGCAAGCCTAACTATCGTTAAAAAAGCATCTGTCAGTCCGCTCCAGCAATGAAATGCATTGCAATGCTTTATATCGTCCAACAAATCGATTATCTGCTTTGTTGTTTTTATTTCAATACCGGGAATAACCGAAGAGGACTCCATATACGTATAAATAGATAATTGCATTTTCGGCAAATATTTGGAAACAAATTTTGCAAAATTATATAAAGACATCCCGGGTCCGTTCACAAGCCCTTTGGATATACCTATATTAAACGCCAATATAACAACTTTCATAGAAACCCTTTAGATATTTTACTGCAGTACCAATCTAAATATTTTTAATTTATCTGCTCTGGATCAGAAAACTTTCTCTTCTCTTTCTCTTTATTTTTCATCCAATGTTCATACATTCTTTGCCCAAAGTCTTTGCTTCTTGTTTCTTTTAATCTATCAAGAAATCCGATTGGTGTTTTTATAAGATGATCTACGGTATTTACCTTTATAGAATCCCTATATTCTTTTGCTATTTCTGACATTTCAATCATATCATTTAAACTTAATGCCCTTATCTCTTCTGGGTTCATATTTTCAGTTGCCAACTCTAATTGTCGTATTATTTGTTCAAAATGAGCCTTTGATTCTTCCCTTGTGATCAGATAAAACCCCCTATCATATCTATATAATTCAGCAAAACTCGGAATAAAAGTTACCATTTCACCACTAGGAATGGGAGTGTTTATCATAGTTTCTTTTGCATGATCTGGAACTCTATCATATATAGCCTGATAACTTGGAGCCCTACCAATCGGTTCACCATCCCCAAGGGTTAGCCTGGAGGCAAAAATATCATTAAAATTAATAATAAGCAATCTCAAAGCACCGCCTTTAACCCCAGTTCTATCTGCTATGCTTTGCAAAGTATCTCCAGGATTAGGCGCGGTGTTAGACTGTGCCCTAAGGGGAACGGAAAGCTCAACATCTTTATTTAACTTTCTATCTTTAACAAATTGAAAGATAGGCACAGCAGCAACCATAAACCCTGCCTCCAATTGTCGTTTAACCGCATCAACCCTGCCGCTGCTGATTTGAACATTTAATTTCTCAATAATATTATCCATATTTATAAGAAGCATCATATAAGGATCTACGCCAAGTCTGTTTGAAATATATATAAGAGTCTCTCCATCGGGGTCTGAAACAGTATATTTCTCTTGATGCCTTGGATCAAGCGGAATAACATCTCTGACATGGACTTCTTCGTGCCTCAAAATTTCAATAAGATAATTTCTAATAGACTTTGAAAAAAATCTAATTTCAGCAGGCATATTACCGGCGGCTCTTGCATATTCTGAATTATTACTTCTTAAATATGACTGAATTTCAGATACCAGTGCAGAATTTGGATTCCAACCCAAAACAACAGTTTGATTTCCAGTATCTGGATCCAAACCTGTTGCCCCAGGTGGCTTATGGGGCGAATCAGAGAACATAAGCTTATACTTAACCTCTCCTATCTGCCCTCCTATATTTTGTTTTGCCCGGATAACGACTTCGCTTTCCAAATGATCAATAAGAAGCGATGGCCTTCCGGCTCTATCTCGGGTTACTGCATCATCCAGACCAACCTCTCCCGCCAATACATGATAAAGGTCAAAAGGATGCAAGTTCCCCCCTCCTCCAATATTAATGCCTACTAAAAATTTTGCACCAAGCTTTTCCAATAACAGATCTACAATCTCATCCACTTCTGCCCTATTTATGGGCAGAGGGTTTCCGGCCGCATGCTTAGCCAGATCTGCAATAAAACCTGATTCGCTTACAAAGCCTTTATCGAATAACCAATCATGTAATTTTTCTATTTTGTTTATCATGACCATATTTGCTCATATTGGCTAAAATTATTAATAGTAATTTATCGACCATAATCATCTCTTAATCTGATTACGTCTTCGAGCTGCTTTGTGCTTACCTCTATGAGTTCAACATCATTTTCTTTTGCTATAAATCTGTGAGTAAATAAGGGCGAAATATGAAATATTTCGCCTGCATGAAGCTCTATGATCTCATTGCCTTTTGGTTCATCAATAAAGCCTTCGGTTTCCAAATATAAAATGCCAGATTTAATAAAAATAGTTTCCTCTTTTTCTTCATGATATTGAAAAGAAAGCCTATGACCGGCCTTTATATATAAAAGCTTTCCAATATAGCCATTATCCAAAGAAGATCTGGCCCATATCAATTCATAGCCCCAAGGTTTTTCAATCTTTTCCGGAAAATCAAATTCTTTCATTTATTTTGTAATTCTGCAATATCATTTTCATACATTTCTTTCAAAAGGGCTTTCCAGCTATACTCCGGCCTCCAACCAAGCTCTTTCATTGCTTTTTGTGGATTTCCCAAAAGATACTGTACATCAGATGGTCTCATAAATCTTTCATCTACTTCATAAACATCCTCAATAGACAAATCAGCCAAGCTGCAAACATATCTAAACATATCCTCTATTGTCGCTCCATCTCCAGTTGCAATAAGGTAATCATCTGGCCTTTCTTGCTGCAACATCAAGTGCATTGCTTTGCAATAATCTTTTGCATGACCTTCGTCTCTAAACGCCGACAAATTTCCCATCTTAATAGTGGATTCCAAGCCTAAAACAACCTTGGCAATACCTCTTGTGATTTTTCGAGTTGCAAAGTCATACCCTCTGCGCGGACTGCTATGATTATGCAAAATACCATTACATGCAAACATATTATATGCAACACGATAATTTCTTACGGCCCAATATGCGGCCAATTTAGCAATAGCATATGGAGACCTTGGGTTAAAAGAAGAATCTTCATCATAGCCCTCTTCTGGACACCCAACTCCTCCGAAAAGCTCAGATGTTGCTGCCTGATAAAACCTTGTATAAGGAGAAATTTGCCTTATTGATTCAAGCTGCCCTATAACGGCCCTTGCATCAACATCGAAAGTTGCCAAAGGCTCCCTGAAGGACTGTCCCACATGAGACATGGCCGCAAGGTTGTACCATTCGTGTGGACGGTGTTGGTGCAAGACCCTGGAGATAAGAGTGGTGTCCGATATGTCGCCCTCTATAAACCTAAAGTTATCATGTCCAAATAAATGATCTATATTTTTATATTTCTCATTTACTCCATGCCTCCTTGTTATCCCTATAACAAGGTATCCTTTTTCCAGCAAAAGCTCTGCCAAATATGAACCATCCTGGCCCGCGACTCCAGTTATAACAGCTATCAACATAATGTCTCCTTTCTATATTTTACCAACACATCATACTTTTCCACTATTTTTTTATAATTTTTCCAACCCCTACTGTATATAGGGAAAATCTTCTTTTGGAATTGGAACACCCAAAAAATCACACAAAGGTGGCCATCCATGACTTACATTAAAAATTAAAAAGTTATTAGGGTATTTTTTAAATTTGCGCTTCATGTTTTCTTTATATTCTCTTATGAAAGGGCCCTTATATTCTCTTTCGCGAATACTGTCCCCCCACTCATCTTCTTCTCTATCTGTAAAAATATAAAAATCATCAGTATTTATTTCAAAGCATTCTAATGCCTCAAGAATTTCATAAAAACCATTATTAACCCTATAAGAAGAGTCGCCAACTTTTTTAATAGTTGGCGATAAAACACAGAAATGAGAACCACTAAATCCTAATATTTGCAAAGCAGATCCCAAAGTTCTTGTTCCGGTTCTTGGTAGCCCTATACCATAAATCATTATATTGTCTATCCTTTTTATATTTTTCATTTACTCCATGCCTTCTTGTTATCCCTACAACAAGATATCCCTTGCTTAATAAAAGCTCCGATAAATACGAACCATCTTGCCCCGCAACGCCTGTAATAACCGCTGTTAACATATAAACTCCTCTTGCATTTATACTATTTGCCCAAATACCAATCAAGCGTTTTCATCAATCCGTCATCATAGGAATGCATTGGCTTATATCCCAATATATTCTCAGCCTTTGATATATCAGCCTGAGAATGCTTGACATCACCGGGCCTTTCTGGCATATATATTGGTTCTTTTGCATTTAAAGTATTGCAAATAGAGTTTACCGTTACTCTGCCTCCGCATCCTATGTTAAATACATCTCCAGAAAACTCTGCATCACAAGTGGCCGCCAATATATTCGCAGAAACAACATTTTCAACAAAACAAAAATCTCTTGATTGCTCGCCATCTCCATATATTATTGGGTTTGTATTGTTTTTTACGTTATCGCAAAATGCCGATATAACGGCAGCATAAGCAGAATCAGCTCTTTGCCTTGGGCCGAAAACATTAAAGTATCTCAAGCAAACCGTATCGAGATCATAAATGTTGGAAAATAATTTACAATAATCCTCTCCAACCTTCTTCTGCAATGCATATGGAGATTTGGGGTCCAAAACACAAGTTTCTCTTGTAGGCAATTCTTTGGTTCCTCCATATACGGAAGAAGATGATGAAAATACAAATCTTTTTGTATTATATTTTTTAGCCAAATTCAGCATATTGACTGTGCCATTGACATTTACATAATTTGACCCAATAGGGTCACTAACAGACTGCGCTACACCCGGTCTGGCCGCTAGATGAAATACTATATCTGGATTAAAATCTCGAAATACACCCTCAATATTTTCATCAGTTATATCATAATATTTTGGAATAAAATTTTCATAAGAAATATGCAAATCCATTGTAGACTCTAATCCAGAATACATATTATCAACGCCCATAACCTGATATCCTTCCTTTAGAAGAGAATCTGTTAAATGACCGCCTATAAACCCTGCGGAACCCGTAACTAAAGCTTTTTTAAAATTTAATTTTGACTCAAATATATTTTTCATAATATTTATTATAAATAATTTGCAAAAATTAATTCATTTTTAAATTTTAAAAAAAGATCTTTTTTATTTTTAAAAAATTTATTTTTATAAAAATTTAATTGTTTTTTTTGTCTTATAGAATTATTAGATATTTTTCTAATTGAATAATTTGCTTCTTTTGTATTTGCATAACCCTTAGGCAGAAATTCTGGATATTCTGAAAATAAATCTTTTATTTTTAATCCAAATTTCGCAGATATTTCCTTTTGAACTTTATCTGGATTTCTTATTAAATCCTCATAT
>NZCX01000035.1 GCA_002688415.1 Candidatus Pacearchaeota archaeon | reverse complement strand
TTTCTGATGCTCTCTGGCAGCACTAAATTGAAAGGAGAAGTCAGTAGACGTAACTTTGCGAACAACATCCCCCGATGTTGCTTGTCCCTCATCTTTTGACATCCGAATCTCCGTGGTATCCATATACAACAAATTATACCGATGATTTCAATTATATAATTGAAAAAAAATAAAAAATATTTAAGCTATAAATACAGCTATTCACTAAAGCCTAATTCATCACATGTATAATGAATTATGTGACCTTCTGAGTCAACTGTTTTTAGATTTACTGGGCTTCCCCAAATATCATAAACATATTTCATCACTATCTCCAGATGCTTAACATCTAGAGTCCCAATGCTTACAGTAGTATGCTCAAGCTGCAGAATGCCATCTTCAAGGCCGACGATGCAAATAAGTGGAGATCTATAATTGTATAAATCTTTTACAATTGTTTCTTTTATTTTATCTAACTCTGTCCCAATAACTTCAATAGCATCGACACTATTTGCCGCCTTTATTTTTTTATAAGAAAATAATTTAAGATCTTTTGCCATCTCTTCTGTTAAATAGTTTCTTATAAAAGATATATCATCTTCATCTTCGACTATTTGATATATTCTTTGCAAACCATCTATGTCCGATTCCCCATTTTTATGTTTCTCATCCCACTCTTCTCGTATCTTTGTAAAAATGGAAAATCCCAAAAAATAAGGATTTATACTAAGCTTATTTGATCCAGGCTGTACCACCTTTTCATGAATTTTGCAAAAATCAAAATACTCATGCTCTTCAACGCATCCAAGTTTTAACATTATTTCCGCATGAATAAAGCTGGCAAAGCCTTCATTCATTATCTTTGTCATATACTGAGGATAGAAGTAATAAGACTCTTGTCTTGTTATTTCTAAAACATCTTTTTGCCAAGGCTCCAAAACTCTTGAATATGTAACCAAGAACCAAAGTATATCAAACTCTGCAAATGGAGGAAAGTCATTTTTTACAGCAACTTCTTTGTGCGAAAATCCTCTTGTTTCAAAAACATCATCAAAATCATCAAAGCCTGTTTTCTTAAAATATTTTTCACCCTTTTTATATCTAGTTCTATTTGGACCTTTGTGCCAATCTATATGTCTATCCAAAGCAAAACCGATGTCCATAATTTTTTCAACAGCCTCAATCCCATGCCTTTGTATATAATTCTCTATCCTCTGCGCTCTTTCGGCCGCATGATAAACCATTTTGTTATCAGTTTGCTTAAATAAATAATTATTTTTAAAGAAATGAACATGTCCAACGACATGTGCCGATACCATTGTGTTTGCAATGTCTGAATTTGTATCTAATAAAAAAGCATAAGATGGATCATTGTTAAGGACTACCTCATAAATCTTTGAGAACCCCATCTCTCCTTGCATTTTTTGATATTCATATGACTGCCCATAGCTCCAATGTCTAGCCCTAGTAGGCAAACCATAACTGATTACTTCCAACATTGTTTCTTGGGGCACAACTTCATAGTTTATAGGATAATAATCCAAGCCCATATCATCGGCTATTTTCTCTATCTCTACAACTCTGTTTTCCAATAATGAATTCATCAAACACCTCCAACCATCTTTTTTGCGCTATTATCAACATTGAAAAATGCCTTAAGGGCATCAAAAACCTCTTCTCTAGAGCCTATTCTTATAGATACAAACCTTGTTCTATTAATCTCTCTATCCAACACTGCAGAAAGCCTATTTTCCTCATTCATCCATGGACTAAAGTCTCCCTCTGGAACAATCTCTCCATACCCCATAGCTCTAACTAATGGTAATAACTTTCTAACGAACTCTAAGACCCTGAGGTTGTCATCACCCCAGTTATCTCCATCGCTAAATTCAAATACATAATTATTCCAAGATGATGGAGGATGATTTGCTTGAATATGCTCGTAAGCCATCTCAAAGGCTGTGCTACACAAAGTTCCTCCCGAGCTTGATACTTTGAAAAAATCTTTCTCATCAACAAGAAAGGCTCTTGCGTCATGGGCTATAAATACTAAAGAGATATTTTGATATCTTCTCTTTAAAAATTGAACCATCCAAAAGTAAAAGCTTTTTGCAATATAAGTCTTTTCCTCACTCATAGAGCCGCTGCGATCCATCATCAAATAGACTGCAGCATTTGAATGATATTCCTTATTTGTCTCCCAATTTCTATATCTTAAATCATTTTCATTAATTCCGCCAATTTTGGGACTTCCTTTTGCGGCATTTCTTTTAATGTTTTCAAAAAGAGTCTTTTTAATATCCAAATTTGGAAGAATTCCTTTCTTCTCAATGGAAGATAGATCTTCTGTTTCCACCTCTATTGCGGAACTTTTATCTGGCTCCATCCATGGAAGGTTAAGCTCTTTTAGCAGAATATCAACTATCTCATCAATAGTAACCTCTGCCTCAAAAACTGCCTCGCCTTCTTCTTTGGATGGCTTATCGGGCTTCCCGCCCTCCTCTTTGCGCTTACGCAATCGAAACTTATCTCCAGGCTTTACATCCAGGCCTTGACCAGTTTTCCCCTTATCCTTTAGCTTGCCATATTTAAACTTATATCTATCTAAAAAGCGTATAGGTATTTTTATCTTCTTATCACCATCTGATGTGATAATGTTATATTCTGTTATTAAGTCTTTACCATTTTTCTTTATGGCATCATTTATAAGCTTCTTGTGCCTATCGGAATCTCTTTTGCCTCGTTGTTTAAGCTTCCAAATATCCGACAAGCTTTTCTTAGCTTTGGGGATTTCGGACATTTCAATTCCTTGCCATTAATGAGCTTACATACCTTAATAATTTATTTGCACTGGTTGCTGTATATCCATACTTTTCACATAAAGTGTTGATTACAACATTTATTCTCTTAAGCTCTTCTTCGTCTGGGTTTCTTGCGCTTACAGTTAGACGGATTACATCCTGCCTTTCATCAAAAAGCTGCTTTTCGAGTGCTTCGCGTAATTTAACATGATTCTTATAATTATAAGCACCATCTCCACTTTTGGCCGATCTAAGCATTTTTCTATATATCTCTTGTCTAAAAGATTTCTTTCCGGAATCAGTTATTCCAACCTTTTCTTCAATGGATCTCATAAGCCTTTCGTTTGGCTCAACAAAATCACCCCATTCGTCCTCTATCGTTGTTCCGTCCAAATGCGCTCCAACATGATCCATGTAATTGTTTAAAAGATTTTGAACCTCTTCTTCAAAGTTTACAAAGAATGCCTTTTGAACTTCATTTCTGGCAATCTTGCTATACTCTTCTATAACTGAAGTCAATATATTCTCCAATTTTTCAATTGCTTTTGAATCAAGCTTTGGATTGCTACTAAAGCCATCTCTTATAGATCTGATTATATCAACAGGAGTAATGCAATTTGCATCTTCCTGTGCCAATGTAGAAGAAATTCTATTTATGACATATCTTGGCGATATACCCGTCATACCTTCTGAGTCAAACTCACCCTTAAGGAGGGGGACATCAGATTGGGAAAAACCCTCTACTTCTTCTTTGTTATATAGCCTCATCTTGCTTATCATGGATAGGCCTTCGTGTTTCGAATCTTTTAATCTCGAAAGAACAGCAAACATAGCTGCACAATAAAGTGTATATGGAGCTATATGTACATCCTCAAAAGTTGCTTGACTTATTAATTTTTCATATATTCTAACTTCGTCATCAACGCTAAGATTGTATGGAATTTTAATAACAATAATTCTATCATGCAATGCTTCCATTTCATCTTTTGCTAAAAATCTTTTATATTCAGTTTCATTTGTATGCGCTAATAAAAATTCATCCGCGTAAATAAATGGATATCTACCAGTTTTTATATTCTTTTCTTGAGCCAAAGTTAACAAAACATATAAGAATTTTTGATCAACTTTTAACATTTCAACAAATTCCATCATGCCCCGATTTGCTATATTCAACTCTCCATCAAACCTGTAAGCTCTTGGATCCGATTCAGAGCCAAACTCTCCGATCTTACTAAGATCCATGGACCCTACAAGCTCTGAAATATCCTGACTCTTTTTATCGGAAGGAACGAAGGTGCCAATGCCGACTCTTGATTGTTCTGAAAAACAAGTTCTTTTTACCGGCAGACTTAAGAAGTCACCATCATATTCTTGCTTCAAAATAAGGTCCATGTATGGACTAAGTTGGCCGTCTATCTTAATACCGTAGGTATCTAAAAATTGACCTCTAAGCTCATGCGGTATTGCACAGAGCGGATCTTCATGCATTGGAGAGTTGGCCAAAGAGTATACAACGCCTTCGTCTGTTTTGGTAAAAGCCTCCAAACCTCTTTTGAGCAAAACCGCTAATTGTGATTTTCCAGAAGATGTTGGACCATATAGCAGCAAGATTCGCCTAGAAACTTCACTGCCTGCTGCAGCAGCTCTCATATATGACATTATTTCGCCAATAGAGTCGCTGATGCCAAATAAATCATTTTCAAAAAACGAATACTCCTCAACATCTCCATCATCGTTTCTTACTATACCTGCATTCTCAATCATCTTCAAAACCCTAGAGTGTGCATTCATATGAAGCTCAGGCTTCTTAACAATAAGCTCAACATACTCTTTTAATGTGCCTTCCCACTCTAAGGTGCTGACATGCTCTATGTGCTCATTGAGAGATTTGAGTAATTTTGTAATATTCTTTCTTGGCATTTAATTATTCTCCATACACATCTAATATAGCTTTTGTATCGCCTAATTTAATTTTATTAACAATCTTTCTTGCATCTTCTTTGGCTTCGGCCATTATTTCTTCCTTACCCTTTGATATTTTACTAGATGAAGAATTAAATATTCTAACAAATTCGCATACAGTGTTACATTTTTCACATTTTTTATTATATAACATATTTTCAGAACTTAAAGTTAAGTATTCTAATATAGGCATTGTTACGACCTCTGTCGTATTACAATTCTTACATTTGAAGTTATACTGTGCCATCTATATTACCTGACATATTACTAGTAAAAGAAACTGTGTCTCCTTCAAACTTAATTTGACCCGATAAAGACAAGTCTCTTAAAATTTTCTTTTTAAATTTATTATCAGTGATAAAAATGACTATTTCCATATCATTTGTATCCGGATCATATTTTATATTTTTTATTTTTCCAACATTTTTTTCCAACATTTTCACATACCATCCAAAGCTTTCATTATATGTGGATTTGGTCTATTTGCCAAAAATAATAAATTTGACTTATCCATTTTTTTCAAATTTTCTATCATATAAAACGGAACCGACAAGACAGGTGCTTCGACCTTATCCTTGTCGGAAAAAAATTGCTCAAGGGGCAGAACATCTATAAAGCTTTGAGATCTGCTGACTTGTATGACAAGATATCTTGCCTCTTCATTCTCCCAAATCGTACTCATGGAAACAATATCCTTTGATTTTATTTTGTTCACTTTTTCCTTACAATGTTCATCATCCAATGTCATATGATGAGGCCTTGTATTAGATTGCATTTTCATCTCCAAAATCTTCCGCCCAATCATCTGGAAACTTTTCAATACGAGATTTATCAAAGACTTTCTTTAATGATATTTTTCCTTTTGCGCCATCTCTATTTTTAACTATATGTATTTCCATGTCTTCTCTTAAATCTTCATCCTCTCTATTTCCAATAATCAAAACAATAGCAGCATTATCCCCTATCATCTTGCTTCTTCCTAGATCTTCAAGACTAACATCGTCCACTCTCTTTCCGCTTGTTTTCTTTTGTGCCGCCTTTCTCTGGGCGGCTGTAACAACCGGCAAATCTTTCTTTCTGCAAAATTCATGCAATTCTTCTGATACCTTTCCTACGTCGAGCCAATCGGTACCGGATCGGCCAAGCGTTGGCTTCATCAGTTGCAAATAATCAATGAATATAGCATCTGGCCTAAATACACCAAGTATGGTTTCATATTTAGCCTCAATCTCCCCCATCGTGGTTCCGCGAGGCATATCTAATATATAAAACTTTTTATCATATTTTTCCTGAAAGCCCAAACACCTAATCCAACGATCCTCTTCTTCTCCAGTAAGCTGCGCCCTAACAAGGCCTCTGTGCTTTACCCCAGAAACATTTGCATCAACACGTTGTTCTAATTGCTCTTTGCTCATTTCCAAAGATATAAATAAAATATTCTTGCCGTCATCATACCCGGAGACTCCTTCGGATGGGATGTTGCTTCCCAGCCAAGCATTGACTGCTATATTCATCATCAATAAGGATTTGCCAGAAGAACTAGCCCCTCCGATGACCAACATTTCAGAGTTTTTAACACCCCAGGTGCAATCATCAAGCTCTTGGTATCCTGATAAAAATCCCATAATTTGATCTGGATTTTCAGCAGTATATTTATATTGATTCATCCTATCTTTAACAGAGTCTGTTATGTCTCCCTCGGAAAATACATCTCTACGATAGAGCCTCTCTGTCTTTGCGATAATCTTTTTTAATTCATCATTAAATTCTTTTACATCCTCATCCTCATCCTCTACATCAGATGCTTTTTTTGCAAGACTTTCTATTAAGTATTTATTATATCTTTCTTTTATCTCATCTACATGAAATCCAATTTCATTTTTTAAACACTCTTTATTTAAAATAAACTCTGCAATACTTGGATCATCACCCTCTTTGTCTAACAAGGCCTTTAAAACATCATAAGACGGAGGAATTTTATGTCTAGAATAATATGAATGAAGAATGTCCAATACAGCTTTATATTTTGGAAAAAATATAGACCTTAAAAGATCATATTCTATTTCTCTATAAATCTCATTAATATTTATAGAGCTTTGCATCATCCAATTTATTACTTTTGCATCAAGCATTCTTTCTCCTAAAGTCCTTTCCGCCTATTGCATATAATTCTACGTGATGGCTTCTTAAAGATTTAAATGATCTAGCAAAAAAGCCACCAAATATTTTATCTACATCTTCATCATTAGAACAAAGGATTGTTGGTAGCTGATTCTGAAATCTTGTACGCAAAACATATTCCAAAGAAGAACCAAAAATCTGTTCGGCCTTTTCCGATGGGAATATCCAATGTGAACTAAACTCATCAATTATTAAAAAATCTTTGCTCAATAATTCATTGTAATATTTGGCAGTATCCATCTCGCTGGATAGCATATTCGCAACAACATCGGCCATTGTCGTATAAAGTCCAGAATACCCTGTTGCAACAGCTCTCTTTAAGATGCAACAAGCTGTATATGTCTTACCCGTTCCAAGGCCTCCAGTAAACATAAATGATTTTCCATTATCATATAATCTATCTATGTTTTCTATTTTTGCCTTAATAAACTTTTTAAAATTTGGATCTCCAGAAAAATCTTTAAATGATAAATCCCAATATTCTACAGGTATATTCGAAAAAGAATACCTGTCAATTCTAGAAACTTTTGACGAACAAGACGAACAGCCTTCTCCGCTACAGCTTTTGCAGCTTTCTTTGGCCTTTTGCTTTATTCTATCAATTTTAGTCTTCGGAATCATCTTCTTCTACTTCTACTTCAAAATTCATATTTGTTTTGTTCAAAAATTCTAAAAGATTTTCCGCCTTATCATCAGATGGCAAATTATTTCCACCTGGAAATAATACTGTAAAATTGTCATCAGCACCTTCCGGAACACCGCTTAGCAATGTGCCCGGTATAGACATGCCAGATTCATCATAAGAAATACTATTCATCGGAAACGTATTCAGCCCATCTGCAGGCTTTGGCACTACTTTTGCGACAGGATGCTTTCTAATCGGCTCCAAGACCCTTGCGTTTTCCGACATTAGCAGGCAAGATACTTTATCTTTAAATACCATAAATAAGTCTCCATCTTGCTCAACTATAAACCTATTATCATCAAATGATTTAACTTCTCCTGTGATTTGCCAACCACCATCTAAAAACAGAGAAACTGTTTTTCCAATTAAATTTTCTTTATTATTCATATTAACCCCAATTCTTTTGCTTTATTTAAAAACAAAGATTCTGCTGAATTATCAGACAGACTGTATACTTCGCAATATTTTTCAATCATCTTAACGTCTCCCGGCTCCTCAACTTGATGCAAATCAAATATCTTGGGTACGTTACTCTCTGACCATTTTAATAGCGTGCTCATCTTTGTCTTTTCATTGTTTTTAAATATATAAGTAGAATACATTCTTTCAAATTCATTTATCAT
>NZCX01000034.1 GCA_002688415.1 Candidatus Pacearchaeota archaeon | reverse complement strand
ATTCCATCGGAAGAGTTTTTTGCAGCCAATGCAATAGAGCTTATTATCTCTGATGTTGTTGAAATATCTTTTATTTCATTCATTATCTTTATTCCATTTTTAATATTTATCAACATTCTCTTTGTAATTCTAGAATTTCTCTTAGAAGATTGATTATACTGCCCCTTACTGTTTGCTATAGCATCACTATTTCCTTGAACCTTTTGATATTCTGCAAGATTCTTTTTTAAATTCTCAACGAGCGTGTTGCACATCTTCTTTGATCTATCAAAGTACCTAAGAGCATGCCTTGCCTTTGCTTTTACGTCATCGGTAACCGGTATTCCTGCTGATTTTATAAAAGAATGATTATATAACTCTACCTTTTTCCCAGAATATTTCTCTTTAAGCGCTAAAAATATATCTTCTGTTCCAAATTCATCAGGAACCCTGACTAATTCGCTAGAAATTGATAATTTTAATCCAGTTTTTAATTCAACTTCTTTTTGAATAAAATTTTCTAAAATAGATTTATCATTATTGTTTCTAGAAACAAATACTAAAGATTTATTTGGATCATTAGCTGTTTTGCATATCTTTTCTAACACCTTATTTCTGCCCATACTATTCAAAGATGAAAAGCTCCTATACTGACTTGGGATTAATGAATATTTAGAATTAATATTTTCATAAAAATCTTTAGATACTAGCTTTTCCAAGGTTACATCTATAAAGCCTTTTTTATCAATAGAAAAAGCCTCATCATACAAGCCTCTAAATATTTTTCCATCTATATCTGCTGCTTTATGTCTATATAATCTAATCTTAGTTTTATTGTCTATAATTAAATTATCAATATCAAATGCAATTATTTCTTTATCTATATGACTGCTTAGCGATGCCTTCTTTATTATGTTCGCAATAGAACTTTGATTATCATTGTTATTAATTACATAAATTTTATGATTAAAAACCTCATAAAAGCCAGAATTTAATACATTAGATCTTTTAAAGATAAGCCTATCAACGCCTATATCTTTAATTACATTCGCCATCTTAAGCAAATCTTCTTCAAAATCTGATTTATAATCTATATATACCAAGTTAGATTCCTTTATCCCCAATACATCAGATAAGCCACCCGATATTTCCAAAACACTCTTAACTTCCGAACAGCCATAGACTCCAAGAGAGCCTGGCTGTATATTTCTACAAATCTTTTTGATTTTTGATTCTTTATCTATAAAAATAATATCAATTGGATAATTGACACTTCCCATATGATAGAGAGCATCTGTAGGCTTGTCATATGGAAACAACAAACCAGACTCCTTTGACAAATTTGAATAAACTTGAAGCCCATCTATTTTTTCCTTTGTAGTTTTGGCTACATCACACCTAAACGTAACAGATGCATCATCTAAACCATCTTTCCCATAACATCTGACTACAGCTATTTTGTTTAAATTATTTTGTCGAACAAGATATTTTCCAATCTTACCTATGTGCTTATCTGTAATGGTAAGGCCAGCAGCCTCTATTGCAGAAGAAACATCCTCTGAACCACCAGTGACTATAAACCCATGACTTATCGGCCGAAGATGGTCGCATATGTTATTTAAGGTTATTTCCAATGAATTCTTGTCTGTAGATGCATTTGTTATATAAAAGCCATCAAATTTATTTCTGAAAGTATGAAACATTGGATTTCCATACTCTTGATGAAAATTATGAATATTCACATTATTTGTTGCCCTTTTAGACAAATTAATCAAATTATGTCCAGCCTTTAAAATTACTGATGCAGATTCATCTGTCTGGTTTCCAACGCCTAAAACTGTAGAATTGCTCGCAAGCAAGCTTAAAAAATTCTCAGAAAGGCCCGCTAAAGCCTGATATTCATTATCCTCTAGCTCTGAATATATTTCTTCTTCTGGAAAAAATACTCCACCCGAATACCCCTCAGGCGTTTGCTCCTCGGGCATTACAGACTTTGGAGAAACAAAAGCATCAAAGCCTGACTCTGGAACTCCCTGGATATCTCTAGCAGAATCGCCCTTTGGACCCATTGACCCCATCTCAAGCTCTGGATCTCCTATATATGGCCAAGATATTTTTCTCACTTTAACTCCTAATAACTATATATTTTATATAAAAAAATAGCAGAACTTTATAGCCTTATCATTAACTCGCTTAAAACTATATTTATAAAATATGGATCTTTTCCATTTAAAACATTTTTAATAAGACTCAAACTAACCCCAATAGCGGCACCGCCTGGAGACTTCTTTCCTGAAATCTCCATAACATTAAATGCTTGCAATTTATTTGAAACATTATTATATGATCTCATACGAGCCTCTGGAGACATCCTGCTGATCATAACCTTTATCATACTATGTAGCTGCTCCGCTACATAAGTGGGGTTTTGCTCAAGCAGTTGCGCTTCTTTGCTTATATTATTTGACATACTCCTTAGCCTTTGAAACGCTTCCCTGATAAGCCTTTCTTTTCGCATCTTGCATGCTGCCTTCTGTATTAGCATATAACTTTAATAAATTATTATATTCTTTTGTAACTTTTGTTAAAATAATATCTTTTTCAAAAATATCTGAATCAACAATTTTAATTAATAAATCTCTAAATAATAACGAATAATCTAAATATTTTTGCTGTGCAACCTTTTTTATTAAAAAATCTGCAAATCCAGCCAAAGTGCTTTCGTCTCGCCTATCCATTTCGTCTGCCATGTCAATCAACAGCTGCATAAGCTTATCATAATCCACGGCCTTATTAAACTTCTTTTTTTCTTCTTGAATAAAAACCGGCCTCTCTTCTTCTTCAGTATGTGTCGGCGGCATTACAGGCTCTCCAGGTGCGGCAAAGCCTCTTCCAATACCTATATTAGCACTACCAGAAAGCCCCTCCTCTGCCTCAGGAATACTCGGCAAGTCGCATGGCTTTACTTTTGGCTTCAAACTAAGCCTTTTATTTCTATAAGATATCTTTTTCATTTTACCTTTTCTTCTTGAGACCCCTTTTTACCTTTCCAAACTCTGACGACGTAACTCTATCTGATAATGACTTGCCTTTCCTCTTCTTGTATTTAAACTTATTTCCCTTAGAATCTGTTAAGCTGCCCCCTCCAAGAACTAAATCCGCAGGAGTAAAGGCAACCGCTTCACCGCTTGGCGAAACCGTTTCATATAACGGAGTTGTAGTAGTTGCTCCGGAAAGCTTAACCAAATCATCCAACATGGACTTATCATCCGCTATCACACTTCTCTCTCCTTTTCTGGTCAATATAGTCATTATGGTTACATGATCAGGGCTAGTGCCAACTGCTTTAGAGATTAGTGTTGGATTTAGAAAAATAGTAAGCTCTGCACCCCCCTGAATTGTATCTGTTCCTAAATCAGAATAATATTCTGAATTGCTCAATACATCAGAAGCCATAAGCTTTATTCGATTTGTATGTACAAAATGATCAAAATAGTCTTTAGCCTTTCCAACGGTATTTACATATTCAACTGTTTTGCCTCCTAAAATCAAATTAATAACTGGAGGATAATTTGGATCAAGACCTCTTCTGTCTACAATAAGCCCTCCAGAGGCTGGGTTTATACTAACTCCAGAACCTCCTCTGATGCCTATTATCTCAAGACCTTTCAAGACAGTATTCAAAGCTTTACTCTGCTTTCCTTTTTCACCCTCTTCTTTTTCACCCTCTTCTTTTTCACCCGTCTTAGAGTCCCTTACCGAGCCCGATACACTCAATGCTGCCCAAAACATCATCCATTCATCTATAGCCTTATACAGACCTTCTAGCTGCCCTATGTCATCTGCGGTCTCTGTTCCGCTTGCAAAGCTCTCGCTTATACCTTCATAATCTATATCCGAACCCTCACCGGCAGTCTCTTTGAATGTTGCTATTGCATCAAACTTATCTCTTAACCTAGGAATTAATCTCTTAAGTATAATTTTATAAGGACTTTCATCGCTTGTTGTTCTTATGGCTACATCTGCAGCCTTATACTCTATGGCTAAAGCTTGAAGTTCAGATGTATCATTAACAGTCATATCTTTAAACTTTTTACTTTTTTTAACAATATCCATAAAGCCGCTAAAATTAGAATTATATAAGCTTCTCGACCTCTGAATCACATGCTCTTGAAAAGCATCTTTTGAACCTTGATTTATTCTTACATTATTCATCTTGAATGCTGATTTGTTTCTAATCCATCGCTCAAGATCTCTTGGGGCCGATCCCGGATATAGAACCATAGATATGCCTTGATATAATTTGCCAAAGAATGTATCAACAGCCCCACCATGAGATGTGGCCATATCTCTTTTCATTCCTATCCCAATGCCTGCATCAACAGCCTTTAAAGCAGCTTTTAATATACGACCTAATTGCTCTGCCTCTTCTGCGGTAAGCTTTATATCTTTTTTCTCATTCTTCTTATCCGGCCCCTGTGATGGGTCGCCCGATACTCTATTTATACCAAAGTCAGAAGGGCCGTGCCCCGGGGGCAATCCGGTAACATCTAATCCGCCAATGCCTTCCATGCCTTGACCCTTTTTTATAAACTTGTCCATGTCCTCCCCCTCTAGATCTCGCCCTCTCCGCCGCCCATCGGTGGAGCTGGCCCGCCGCCCATACCCATGTCGCCGCCCATAGGCTCCATACCGCCGCCTGCTGGTACGCCCGGGAGTTCCCCTCCCGGAGCCCCTCCAAGGCCTCCTGGAGGCTCTGAAATGGCCTTTGTAGGATCAAGATTGAGCAACTCTGCAAGCTTCATATTTCCAAGTACCTGTTGTTCTTTTGCAAATATTTGCTCATCAATCATTTCTTCTCTAATTCTTCTGCGCTCATCTTCATATCCAAGCCCAAGGCTGCGATGCAAAGTTTGCAAAGAGATCTGTTTATTTCCAACAAATTGGCCTATTGACGTAATGAAGTCTGCCATATCATATAGGTTCATATGATTAAAGTCAACAGATGGAATAAGAAGCCTCTTTTCTCCATCTTTATATTCAAAAAAGTCTTGAAGCTCACATATCGGAGCAAAAACCTTTCTCTCCAGCCACTTCTTCATCATATTTCTAAAGATATCATACCTCTGCCTAAGCACCTCTAATCCAACAGAGGAGCTTGCGTATGTCGCCGCCTCTTGATCCATAAGAGCCTTTGGAGTCATAAGTCCTGCATATAAATTATTAATTATAAGCTCGATATCCGTACCTATCTCTAAAACACCCCCGGAAAAACCATTCCTTTCAATCTTAACTCCATTATGAGTTACAATCTTAAAGTCCTTATCATATTGGGCTTCTTCCAGCAAATCTTTAAAGGCCTCTATATCCGCTTGCGTAGGCCTGTAGTCCCCCTCTCCTCCAAGAGTTACCAAGGTAAGCGGGTTGACCATTCCATCCGCCTGTGCAAACTTACTCTCTCTCAGCTTGTCATAAAGCATTAAATCTTTATAAACAGAAACAATTACGGAGGTGCCTCTCACATCATATGGCGAGCTTAAAAGCTTAAGATGAGATACATTAAATACATCTAATGGAATATTCTGACCTCGTCTAACATAATTTATAATATGCTTTGGAATATACTTCCTGAGAGCCAAATCGGCAGGAGAGGTTGAGTTTATAATCCTCTGAAGGTTTGCATCCGGCCTTAAAGAGACCAATGTATGGTTGCCTATCACAGACTTCTTTACATGAACATAGTCCGGATTTAAAATAGTTATCCGACTCCATATTCCTAAATTTTCATCCAATTCTGCATAAGGAAAAGCCTCACCCATTTTCCAGAACTCTAAAGCTGCCCCATAAACAATAGAATAAAGATCAATCTTCTCCGCCATTTCCATAAAAAATTGTTGTACTTTTTTATTTTTGCATGTTATATTTATTTTGCTTATTGGATATGACGCATGAAGATTGATTGCGTTTCTAACAACCGGATGTGTATCATAAAAAACACGATTCCATGCATTCATGGTCACGCGATCTCGCGGTAAGTTTAAATTCGCTAATTGAAATAATGGAGAGTAAATCTCTGGAGACATTCT
>NZCX01000022.1 GCA_002688415.1 Candidatus Pacearchaeota archaeon | reverse complement strand
ACTCTTTGAAACTGTTTCTCACTATAATCCAAGGATATATATTGATTCCCGACCTTAAGATAATGTATAGAAAGAAACTTATAATCGTATTTTCTTTTTCTTAGCTTTAAGTTTTGTAAGTGCTGGAAAATGCAGAAGTTGTGATGACGTTTATGATGATCACGATCATAGGGTAATCTACAAGTACGATTACAAGCATCCATCTCATTGGGACTATGAAGACTTTGATGATTATTGTGACGACCACTGGAATAAGGATTGTCGTGATTGGAAAAAGTATGAAAATTGGAAAGAAGATCACCGTTGGGACCATAAGCACCATCCCCATTACAAGCATGTACACAAACACCACAAGCACGGACATTCAACAAATCATTTGATAATCAAGACCCCTCCGAAGCACAAGGGGCATAGGTTTTTTATTTTCTGGTCTGAAGATTAGAAGGATTTATAATTGATGTTTATTAGTCTTTTTTATGAAAAAACAATGGGTGGTGTATATTCTAGAATGTCTTGATGGATCTTATTATACGGGTGTTACAAACGACATTGAAAAAAGAATGAAGGTTCACTCTTCCGGAAAGGGTAGTAAGTATGTTAAGAATAAGGGCTTTAGTCATCTAATTGCTACTAAAAATTGTAAGGATAAATCAGATGCTTGCAAGGCAGAGTATTGGATTAAAAAGCTCCCCCGTAATGAGAAGTTGGCGTGGTTTTCGAATAATTAATCAGAAAACAAATAATCTCTTGATTTGTATAGAAGAAGCCATCCACTTCTCTGTGAAATGTGGTCGTCTCTCTGTCCGAGAAGAGAGGAGGCTCTTTTTTTCCTCATCTTTTTCTTATGTAATTTGTAAAGGATATCTATCTCACACCCGAACATATCATCCGCCTCTTTTGCTATTGACATCAATTCTTCCATTGTTAGAAAAATAACATCCAGGATATTCTTCCTAGGAACAAGCGTCTGAATAGTTTTTTCTCCACCAGGTAGTATAGGAACATACCTGTGCTCATAGATTGATTTTGCATCCATTGGCTCAGGGCCGTAAGCCCGTTCTCTTTTTATTTCATTATCCAATAAGACAAAGCCCGGTTGATAAAGTATGCCAGCGCCGTCCTCCCTGTCACAACGAGCTTTTCCTCTAGCAAATAAATCGGCCTTTTTACTAACAAATCCCCTCGTTAGGCCATTTCTTGTTGGTTTAATCCTGTGAAAGTGTACTCCCAGCTCTCTTCTTATAACTTTATGTTTTGAAGGAAACGCCTTCAGCCCCATTCTCATCAAATCTTCTGCCCAAGAAAGATTGGTATCATGAATTGCAATGGGCCTAACTTGTGAATGTAAATATCTGTCAATGAATTCTTCTCTAAAGTCTTCAACTTCTCCCATGTAAAGAATTCCCTATATGAATTAATAAGTATTGTTGTGGTCGAATCGCTATTCTCCCAAACCTTTTTATATCCTTTAATTTTTAAGCTGTTATGAAAAAGATGAGTGCTTTAGCTGCTATATGCGGTGCTTTGGGTGCGATGTTTGGAACATTGGCCGGAAGTTCACAAGTGTGGATTAATGTGCTTGTCGGTGGCGCGATGTCGTTGATTATATTTTATATTTTTGTTGGGTATTTTAAAGATTAGTTAAATTTTTATAGTCGTTTTTTACTTGAAATATATGGCGTGTTTAAACTATAGCCCAAGGACCGAGAAGTCTGATCGCACTTGTAATCTTGTGCCCGGGTATGTTGTAACTGATTGTCATGCAAATTGTTTTTGCTCAAGGGATGAGGCCGAGCATTCTTCTTGTGCTGTTCTTCATGGGGAAGAAAACAGGATTTTAGCAATTGGTGTGTCTTTCAAGCAACTATAAATCTATATTTTTCTTCAAACTATCCATCAATTCATTTCCAGAAACTTGTCCTTTGTATTTTCCCATAATTAATCCCATATAGGCCCCTATCGAAAGTCCTGGCTTTTCAGAGATTAAGTCTTTTACAATCTTATCTAAATCTATATTTTCTCTCTTTAATGCGTCCTTGATGTTTTCTCCTTGAACAATCTTTTCAAGAACACCTTTAAGATCATTTGGAGTAATATCATTTCCAACTTTTTCAAGTACGGCAGCTAGAACATCTAAGTTGAGGATTTCACCAATTTCTTTCTTGGATTGATTTTGTTTCCTGGCTAATTCTATTGGGAATAGAGTTAATGATTTGGCTATTGAGTCATAATGGTCTGTTACATTTGTTAATTCTTTGAATTCTTGTAATTTGTTTTGTTTTAGAACTACTTTGACCAACTCGTCATTAAGTCCATATTCTTGAAGGTATCTTTTGTTTTCGCTAGCTAGTTTTGGAAGGTTTTTCTTTGTCTCGTCCATTAGTTGTTTTTTAATCCTAAGTAATTCACAATCTGTCTCAGGATACATTCTTGCTGCTCCGGGCATTGGTCTAAGGAAGGTCGTTGTGGAATCTGGATTTGATCTTCTAACTTCTTTCGGAACTCCCTTCCCCAAAAGATTAAGTCTTTGCTTTATTGCCGAATGTGCTTTCTCTGCATATTCTTTTGATGTGGTTATTATGATAAAGGCATCTTGCTTTCCAACTCCAAGAGTTTTAATTACATTTTTTATTTCGTTTGTTTTTAGTTCATATTTGTCTAAATTCTCGTCGCTGTGTATAATTCCCCCAATTCCTGAAACTGGTTTTGCATATTCACTGAGATCTGTTCCGATTCTTTTGTCTGGCTGTAATTCTTTTCCAATAATTCCTTTTGCATTTGTTAATTTAAATCCGAATACTGGTTTTTCTTTCAAAAGATTACAGTCTGTTTCTTCAAAATGTTCTTTTAAGTTTGTTAATTCGTCAACTTTTATCTTTTTTAAATCTGACTTAATTTCTAAGATTTTCTTTTGTCTTTCTACTTCGTTTAGAACAGTGGAGACCATTATCTTTGGATCTTGGAATCCCTTGATTTCAACCCTTTGTCCTTTTGGAATCGAAATATTCACATCTTGCCTGATCGTTCCGAGTCCTCTTTTTACTTGACAAGCTCTTAGAATTTCCCCTATTTTTAAAGCGGCTTCTTTGATTTGTTCAGGATTTTTTAAATCTGGTTTTGTTGTTATTTCAACTAGCGGTATACCCAATCTGTCTAAGGAGTAAACTCTTTTCCCATGCGAATCCTCTTTCTTTCTCGCTGCGTCTTCTTCTAGAGCGATTGTTTCTATTCTTACTTTTCCCTGTGACGTTTCAATATGTCCGTCATGAGCTATTAATACAGTTCTTTGGAATCCAGAAGTATTTGACCCATCTATAACAGTTTTTCTCATGATTTGTGAGACAGGGAATATTTTGGCGTTTAACAAATGTGCTATTTGTAATGCGATTCTTAATGCTTCTTGGTTTATCCCATGTGGAGGTTCTTCATCTATTTCTACTAAACAGTTTGTATCAAAAAATTGATAATGGAAAGTTTTGTCTTTTAGTTTTTCAAAAGCGGCCGCGGTGTCAATTTTGCCCGTTTCACCAACAACAGGATTTAATTCTCTTTCGATAAGAAGTTTTGGCTCATCATTTCTTAGGAGACTTGGGCATTTGCAAAAAAGCTTATGTGTGTCTAATTGCTGGTGTATTTCAAGTCCTGCTTTGAGTTCCTCTTTCATGGAAAGATAAGCCCTGAGAGGTTTATATTGTTTTTGCTCGTTTTCAGTAACTTATTTAAAGTCTAATTACATTGATTTTACATGGTTAGTAAAAAGGTGGTTGTTATTGCTCTTGGGATCTTGTTAATTATAGTGTTCGCAGTTATCTTATCGACAGGAGTGTTCAATCCAACTGGTGGTGTTATTATGACTGGAGGTGCTGTCGGCGGAGAAGGATATGGAGATTATTGTGTTGAAACTTGCGTTGCTGAAATATGTCCGGAGGGTGGCGAAGATTGTTTTGATGAGTTCTGGGATAGCTGTAAGGAGGAATGTGGAATCTAATGGCAGCAAAAAAGAAGGTTGATAATAAGAGTGCTTGTAAAATGGATTGTTCTGGTGGTTGTCCGGGTGCATTATATGGCTTAGGATTTATCGGATCAGCAGTTTATTATATTGCAAACGCTTCTGGTTTCTGAGTAGGTGTTTTGGGAGTTCTAAAGGCACTTGTTTGGCCAGCGTTTTTAGTGTTTGAGTTACTGAAGTTTTTAGGAGCTTAGTTCTCAAAAATATTTTTCATTATTTTGTTTCTGTTTTCTTGAGCCAGGCATTTCTGGCAAACTTTACTTCCGTCCATTGATTCTCCGAAATGTTTCTCTTCTGCTAAGCCATGACATCTCAAGCAGGCTCGAAGGCACATAGTACATCTGTCTTCTCCACTTACGCAATCTTTTCTAAGATGTGTTGGGCATGCGTATTTACCGCAAGCGAAACAAACTTTTGAACATTTTTTACAAAGAGGCTTCCCGCAGGCATGGCATGATTTGTTAAGGCATTTCCCGCAATAGACTTTCCCACATTCAGAACAATGGTCAAGACAATTGCTGCATGTTAAGTGGCCGGCTTCGTCTATTTGAACCTCCTCAATTTGGGTTCCACAACATTCGCATTTCAATTTGTCCATTTCTTTCGTTAATGGATCATAGGACAATTCTAAGAATCTTTTTGAGTTGTCTCCCTTGATATATAGATTAAATTGGAATATGGGATAATAAATTACTGTTGTGTTGATTAATTTGTTTGATATGTTTAGGGAGTTCTTTTGTTTAGCGTTATTGACAGAGAATTCCCTCTCTTTCAAGACTCTTGATTTTGCTTCATCATCTGCAATTTTCAATAGTCCTTTTTTTAAGCGATCTATTTTTGTTTTTAGTTCTTCCTTTTCTGTTTCACCTTCAGCTACTCTTAGTTGGAGCTCCAATTCATTTATCTTCACTAGCTGTTTTGTTAAATCCCCACCAAGCTCACCCAGAAGATTGTCATAATGCTTCTTTATTCCTTCAGTTTCCTTATCAAGATGTTTTTCTAGCGTTTTACTTATTTCTTCAGTTTTGCTTATTGTTAGTTCTTTTAGTTTTTCTTTCGCCAAATCATAATCTTTCATTAGGAAGTCTTTGTTTTCTATTTTATTTTCTCCTTCAACTATCTTGTATCCGTCTAGGCTCCCTTCCACAACTTTTCCTTCATGTACATAAATTTCATTTAGAATTTGCTCCTTTTTGTTTATGTATTGAAAAGTTGTTAGAAATGAAAATCTTGAGAAAAAATGGTTTTTATGTTGCTTAGTTATGTTTTCTATTTCACAGTTTTTCAGCTTTATCCTTTTCTTCAGTTTTTCTGAGAGGTCTTCTTCAAAGTCTATTCTCAGTAACGTTGTTTTCCCTGCATTTTCTAAGTATTTGTTTATTGCCCTGAAGATTATACTTGTATGAGATAAATACTCTGCCCCCTTCGTTTCTTTGTCAAAGGTTATTGGGTACGGTGATGCTTGGCCCACGATATCTTCAAAGCTTTTGATTATGTTCGATACGACATAGACTTCCCCTTTCTTTGTTATGTTGGCACCGAGTTTGTTGAAAAAGTTCAAGGTGAATTCTTTTAGTTTTTCCATGGAAAATTAAGTTACGAAGAGGTTTTAAGGATTATTGTGATTCAGTCTAATAGTTCACTACTAGCTTTTTTACTCTCTTGGTAATCTTTCATGCCCTTAGAGATTGTTTCTGCGATTTCTCCGACTTCTTGGCTAAAAATATCTAGGTTTCCTTTTGAATCTATAAAAGAATTCATCAACCTCTCTTCTATCTTGTTCTTTCCTGCTTTCCCGTCGCTGTCGAGTCCTAAATTAAATAGTATTATTGGCAATTCTCCAATCACTAAACCAACACAACACATCTTATTGATGATCAGGTCGACAACGTTTTCTTCCATTGTCCCCTTTGTTGCAAATGAATAGAGGTACATTTCTCTTTTCTGTCCTATCCTATCCAATCTCCCAATTCTTTGTTCTACACTCATTGGATTCCATGGTAAATCATAATTGACTAAGTTTCTACAAAACTGAAAGTTTAATCCTTCCGCTCCAGTATCTGTTGAAATTAAAATATCTGCTTCTCCATTTTTGAAGGCATTTATTCTTTCAGCCTTTTCTTCTCTGCTTAGTCCACCTTGGAATTCTATTATCTTCAGATTGAAGGGCTCTAATTTTTCTACAATATACCTCAATGTTGTTGGATGTCTTGTATAGATTAATGTTTTTTCATCATCACTTCTTGCTTGGATTTCTTTAATTACTTCCAGTAGTTTTTCTATTTTAGAATCCTTCTCCAGCTTAGAATAATCATCTAAGATTCCTTGAGCAAACTCTTTTGTTATGTTATGATATTTTTCATTTTCAACAATTTTTGTCAATGTTTCAATTGCAGACTTAGATGAACTCGTTACTTTTGGTAAAATTGCATAGATCACGAGTCTCCCGTTGATTTCGTTTCCGTCTGTTCTGAAATAGTTCTCTTTTAATAGCCTTACAGTATTTTCATAGATCATTTTCTCTTGAGGAGTTTGTTCAATTGTTATTATCCTTGGTATACGTTCTTTGTAGTCAATATTTGTCTCGTCTCTCCTTCTTCTAATCATAACTTCATCAAGTCTTTTCTTTAACTCCAAAGGATTTAGCGGATGTCTTTTGTTCCCTTTGTGAAGAAATTTTCTTCTAAACTCCTTGATCGTTCCAAGATGTCCTTTTTTTAATAGGTGGAGTAGGTTATATAGTTCTAACAAGTCGTTCTGAAATGGTGTTGCTGTAAGTAGCAGGAATCTTTTCTTCTGTAGTCTGTCTACAAATCTCCATCTCACAGTGTTTTTTTCCTTTAGCTTGTGTGCTTCATCAACAATAACCAAATCCCAGCTAATTTTATGAGCTTCGGAATGTTTGAACTTAAGAATGTTTTTGTCAAAGATTTTTACTTTATCTATTGAGGCTATTAGAAAGCTATGTTTATTCCAATCTTCATTCTTTTCAAGTATTGTAAAATCCAATTCGAACTTTTCTTTTAGCTCTTCTTGCCATTGAGTTACTAACGAAGGGGGGGTTAAGATTACACATTTTTTTATAAATCCCCTTACAATTCCTTCTTTCAAAACGAATCCGGTGGTTATTGTTTTTCCTAGCCCAACTTCGTCAGCCAATAATGCCGTTGCATTTAGTTCTTTTAGTAGCCTGATGGCTCCTTCTCTTTGATGTGGAAGATCATAGGCCAGATTCTTTTTTATTTGGTTGTATGTTAATAGATCATCTACTTCTTCGTCTGATTTCATAGATTGGGCTTCTTTTTTCAGTTCTAAAATTTCTGAAGAATCAAACTCCATATCTTTTCCTTCTTCAAATAATGAGAAGTCTTCTTCGAAATCTTGATTAATTATTATTTCACCCATTTTACATAAGTAAGAAAAGTTTTTGTGGGTTTAAGAAGATTGTTGTTTGCCCAAGTGTATTGTGTAATGTATAGGTTAAGATATAGTATAATGTAATATATATGTTGTAGTATATAGCTTTAATCGCGGCAAACTTTAAATAAACTCTTTGTTGAATCATTTTATGTTAGTTGAGCCACCTGAGCATTACAATGATCGCATTATAAGAGGAAGATATGTGAGAAATATGGCCATTGGAACTGTTGCCGCCGGACTACTCGGGGTTGGGCTTGATGCTCTAATTGCTTCGGAGTTTCCCTCTTTTTATCAGGGAAGTCGTCCTGTTTTAAAGCATGCTTCATTTCCGATATTGTTTAGCGCGATTGGCCTTTTCGGCAGTGCCGCATTTACTATTCTGAAAGATGGGTGTGGCATGTATGATGGCTTAAAGAAGATAGGAAGAAGAGATTAATGGGCTGATTAATTTTACATACCTTCAATATCAATTATGTACTTTCCTTCTTGAATCTTAAACACAATCGGCTTTCTATTCATTAAAGAAACAATATCTAATTCAAATTTACCTGGACCCTTTACCCTTACGGATTCTAGGTCTAGTATGACCGGCTTGTCTTCATCTTCAATCTTTAAGATGGTTCGCACTTCTTCTTCTACTTCTTTTTTGTCGAGAGTATCGAATTCTGGGATTGCTTCTTCTTTTTGTTCCTGTATTCTTTTCGCTTGTTCATCTCTTATGTAAAAAAAGAATTTGCCGCCGCATTTCTCACATCCCTCAAGGATTTCTCTACTCCCAGCATCTATTATTTTTGAGCAGTGTACGCATTGGTGTGGCATGGATTTATGAAGGATATAGGATTAATAAATGTTCTTGTTTTTCTTGCTATAGTTGAAAACATTTATAAACGAGGTAATCATTAACCTTGTATGGTGAAAAAGAAGGTGACTAGAAAGAAAACTACGCGAGCAAAAAGTTCTGGTACAGTAACCGAGGAAAAACTAATTAAGAGTTTGATTAAGCGTGATGAAATTCTAGTGGATAATTTTGTTGGATTGCAAAAAGCAATGGTTAATGTTTCTGTTAAATTCAATGAACTAACAGATAGAATTGATAAATTATTAGACATATATCAGAAAGCTGCTGATGTTTTTGTTCAGAAACAAATCAGAGAAGGGGATAGAAGGGTAGAATTGGATAGAAAAGTTACTAACGTTATGCAACAAAACAAAACACTGGCCAGAAGACAAGTTATGATGCAAGGCCAGAGAGCTCCTCTCCCTCCGACTTCGAATTCTCCTCCAGCACAACAAGCAATGCCAACTGGAACCCCTTCTATAGCTAGCCAGGCTCCATCTCCGGTCCAAAGTCCACCTGTAGAAGATTCTTCAATAAAACCAAGGCCGTTACCTAAATTTTAAGATGAGATCAATAAATGTCCTGGGAATTTCTAAGTCCCCATTGATCCAAGAGTTCACAAAGGAGGTATTTGAGAGTTATTACGATATAGGATTTGCTGTTCCTAAAAAATATGTTATAGACACAAATATTGTGCCAGCCGTTAGTCCCAATGCCTTTAAGAGGTCCTTGATGGAGAATGCGGTTTCTACTACAGAACCTGTAGCTGGGGAAAAGATCTATTATGTTGAGGGAAAGCCTAGGGCAGTTAATGGCATGTTGAAAATAAAGAACTTATTGAATGACCCTTCTGTTTCAAGGATAGAGTGCCAAGGCCCAAATACACCACTTATTTTACTTAGAAGAGGGATGAAGCAGTTCGCAAGAATCAGTTTAACGAAAGAAGAGATCTTTGATATTTTAGATGATTTCACAGAGAAATCTCACATCCCACTTGTTGAAGGTGTTGTTCATGTCGTTGTAGACAACTTTGAGATTAGTGGAATTTATTCAGAATTGATTAGATCAAGCTTTAGTGTTAGTAGGATTTAGAGTTTTGTAATCTAAAACTTTAAAAACTCATAGATTATATATTTTTAAGGGGTGTTCGTTAGCAGAACACGATAGTTCTGGAGGATATTAAATGATCCAAGACGTATTTATTATAGGCGCAACTGGAGGAGTGGGGAAAACTCTAGTGAAACAGATATTTGAGAAGGGAGATACGGATCCAAATTTACACAAGAATCCTACAAGGGTTATCGGTTTAGCGTCTAGTTCTTCTTTCGCGCATGATCCATATGGCCTTTCCGAAAGAAAACGTGATGAATTTTATTCTCGCAGTTGTGGTAGCAATTATTCGTTAAATGACTTGTTGAAAGCTGTCAGTAAAGAAGGAAGAGATAGTAATTTGTCTTTTGTCGATGTAACTTCAGTCGGTCAAGAGATGGTAGATTTCCATAGAAGTGTTATCAATGAAACACCCTATGGTATTGTAACTGCCAATAAGAACCCATTAACAATGGTGAATTATGATGATTTTGTAGAGTTGGCAAGACACCATAAGAGATATGGGTTTAGATGTTCTGTTATGGCAGGGGCGAATGCCATCGATGAGATAAAGGATCTTGTAGACCTTGGTGATCCAGTTAGGAGCATAAGAGGCTGTTTCTCTGGAACCTTGGGGTATATTTGTTCTCAGCTTCAGACACAAATGCCATTTTCAGAAATTGTTAGAGAAGCAAGGGAGCTGGGGTACACAGAGCCCCATCCCGCAGAAGACTTAAGTGGGAGAGATGTGGCAAAGAAACTACTTATACTTGCACGTACCGCAGGTGTTCAAGTAGATATGGACCAGATACCCCTGATTCCATTAATTCCCCAAGAGTTCTTAGAAGAGGAAGATGTTGATGTTTTTATGGATGGGCTAAAGCCTTTGGATAGGGAATTTTTATCTAGAAAAGAAGAGCTAGAAGCCAATGGAAAAGTTATTAGATATCCAGCTGAGCTATCTCTTTGTGGTGCGACACCTTATATGAGAGTTGGCCCAACCATTGAGTCTAAAGATAGTCCATTGGGGATGTTGGCAGGGAGAGCTAATAAAATTGTTATACAAACAGATACGCATGATTCGGATACTCCTTGTATAATTGAGGCTCCTGGCGCTGGGCTGGAAGTGACTGCACAGAATGTGAGAAGGGATCTTATGAGGCAGATTAGAGAAAGGACAGTTTCTTATAGGAATGGCAATGGATCGGCTTGATCTTTATCTAGCGACAGTCTTTTAGATCTTCCCATAACTCTTCATCGGAGCCATATCTTTTGGGATCTATCCCTTCTTCTTTTGCCGCTGCTGCAATTAGGTCCCCTATGGCTCCCAGCGTAATTCCTATGTTCCCTGATGCCCATGCGGAGAAACTTTTCCTCATCTGTCTTATCACAGGAAATGGTATTTTTGATGATTGGTCGTAGATAAGGCCGTCATAATTACTATCGAACCAGGATCTGATTTTTACACCCTGTTCTGCCAAGGCTTCCGTTATTCTTGAGCTCAATTCTTCTCTTACCTCTTGATCTTTTATGGTTTTAAGCCCCATGGCAGATTGCTTTCTGAGAAAATCTACTGTTCTGTCGAAAGCAGAGTCCACTCCTTGGAATGTTACACAGTACTTTTTTGACGTTGTTAATTCTCTGTATTTCTGATTTTCTTTAAGCAAATTCGTGACAAGCGTATTTCTGGTTGTTTCATGTACTCCCAGAGTTCCTATTCGGTTCTTTATTCTGTGAAGAGAAAAGAGCTCTAAATCTCCTACTGTCTCGTATGGTAACGTTAACGCTTGTCTCTGGGATTGGTATGGTGCTTGGCGCTGTGTTGGCGAACACGAAAGAGAGAGTATCATAATTCTACTCCTGCTGTTTTAACGCTAATAATATATTTCATAGAAGCTTCAACAGATAATTCCTTATAAACCTTTCTACTTGTAACTATTCTTAAGATACAACATATCGGAAGAGCTATAAACAAAGATCTCTGGCGTGTCTGTAAAATTCGTTTAATGGACCCATTTTTTTATCGTTTTTAGGCATAGGTATAAACTTTCCGTCAATAACTGCGTGATGAAACTGTTCGCCAGAATCATCCGTTGGATAATAAAAGCTTACTTTTCTTCCAAGAACATCATAGGCTGTAATCTCCTTCATTGGGTTTGGCTCACCATTTCCTTCTTTGTGTCTTAAAACTACCTTTTTGCTATCGTCAAGTGCGTATACTTTTGTTTTGGCAACAAAGTTCTCTTCGAATCCGCATGGTCCTCCTGAAAATCCGCTAAGACAACCACTGAGCGCTAAAGTGCTGGAGAATAAAGCTATTTCTGTAAGAGTTCTTACTTTCATACTATTTCGGCTTTTTTGATATTTATATAGCTTCTGGGCACATAAAACCTTAAAAACCCAAAATCAATAAGACTTCTAAGGGGTGTTTGTTACTAGAACACGACAGTTCTAAATAAAAACAATGAAAGAAAAAAGAAAGGCATTGTATAAGGAGATTACTCGTGGCACTCTTTATGCTGCGATTCCGCTTTTTGCAATGTCATTGTCATTTTTGGCCCCTTCTTATATTGGAGAACAAAGTGCCCTGGAGGCCATTCCAGTTCCTAAAAAATCCTCGGTTGTATTAGAAATGGACAGGGCAGAATGCTATAGAAGACGAGTGTGTTCAAACGAATTGGGGACCAATGATCTTGGCTGGGTCTCCCATGGTCCTGATAATTCTGGCCAGATAAGATTAAAGGAGTGTAGCCCCGACGGTAGACGCTCTGCAGACTTAAAATCTCTAAAAGATGCACTAGATTTCCATCTTGCCGCTATGTCAATTACCCCCGAGGCAAAATTATATACTAAACAGGTAGCAGCCTTTGATTCTGAGAAAGAATATATTAGGTCTCATTATCGGATGTATGATAGTGTTGCCGGAAGCTGTCTTGCTATTTCGGTTAGCTCTTTACTTGCTGCTGGTATCGGTCTTTTGGGTATGGGGTGTCATGATTTCTTTAATGATGGACTATAAAGATATACTTGATACTAAGTGTTTAATTTCCCATAATTTCTTCTTCAATTCTATGGGCATCCTCTATTACAGATCTAAATAATTTTTCAACCAAATCTGGGTTTAATCCGGTTTTTCCAGCAAGAGTTCTTTTGTTGTTAATGATTTCTAATTCTCTTTCTGGCTGGTGTCTTTGTATGTTGTTCCTAAGTTTTGCTTCAGCGACTTTCAGTATGAAGGACATCCTTTCTGCAAGAAGACTAACCAATGCAGCATCAATCCGGTCTAGATGTTCCCTAATTTCTTTTAGCTCCATTAGGAAATTTAGTGTAAGTGGTTTTTATATTTAACCATGGCCATCATTAACCTTTTAATGACTAATTCTTTCTGTTTTTTATGGATAATGAGATAACTATTGAGAAAGTAGAGAAATATTTTGACTTAACTGAAAGTGCTTTGGGTGTTGTTAGGAAAAATATTATTTCAGGGAAGGAAAAAGAATCTAAAGAGATTATAGAGATGGTTACAAATTATGTCTCAGATGCACATCATTTTTTCGATAAAGAGGATTTGGTAAATGCTTTTGCTGCTCTGAATTATGCCCACGGATGGCTAGATAGTGGTGTTAGATTAAAAGTTTTCAATGTAGATGACGATAGATTATTTACGGTGTGTTAGTGTTTAGCGCGATTCGGGGTTTTCTAATGATCTTAATGCAGAAACCGGCTCTAGCTTATCCATCATAAAAAAAATGTCTTCTTCCGGCATGCATGGTGCTTCTTCTCCAGATATTGGACATGTAGTATTTTGGACCACATGCACTCCTTCTCCGTCATCAAGACTATATGATCCGTGTTTGTGTGATCTCTTGTGGTAGCATCTATCTATTCGGCAGTTGACCCCGAGTGTGCAATATTTGTCTCCCTTCATAAATAAGCAGTGTTTTTTCTATTTTTAAGAATTATTGTGCTCTAGTTTAACTTCATTTCAGCCTTAACGCCCATTTCACCTTGCTGTTTCTTTGTTTTGTTGAAGATTTCTTTGATTGATGTGTCTTCCATTGCCCAAATTGATCCTTTTCTTTCGAAGACCTCTTTTCTGGCTTTTCTGAAATTAATGACCTGGTCTTTCATCGCAAGCGTGGGTCCTTTAATCTCAATTCTCTTAACTTCTTTTACAGCTAGGTAGCCAGTAGCCTTCTTTCCTTTTCCAGAATATTCAAATTCTTTGATTAAAACTTCTTGGTTTTTCTTTTCTAGTTGTTGAATAAAGAAATTGAAGAACTTTTTCATCTTGGTCCCTGCAATGTCTCCTTCCTGTTTCTTTGTTGTGAATTTTAGTTCTAAGTATTCAAGTCCTGCTTTTTTGGCATATTGTTTGATCTCTTCTTGGTTTATGATTTTCTTCTTGAAGTATTCTGATTTTATTTCTTTTAAGAAGTTTGTTTTATACTTAAGGAATTTATCTAGGGTTTCTTGACTTAGTGCCGCAGTTACGTTTCTGTATTTGTATGTTGGATCTACTAAAATAATTGGGCTGATTAATTTGGACGCATTTAATTCCCTCATTACTTCTTTCTTTGTTTTGAATTGTTTTTCTGGATCGATTATTTTCTCGGCCCCTATTTTTTTTAAGAATTTGATGAAGCTTCCATAATGGCAGGTTAGAACCTCTAAAGCGTATCCCGAGAATCCTTGGATGTAGCTTTCAGCTCCATAACAATCAGCCGCTTCACAGAATACTTTTGCTAGTTTTATTTCATTTGCTAGTTTTGGATTTCTTTTTATTTTCTTTTTTATGTAAGTTACATGGAACATTGATATGTCTGTTATGTTTTTAGCGTCTTCTGGTTTCTTACATTTTACAGTTGGAATGATTTCTAATGCGAATTTTGGATGACTAATTCTGAAATAGTCTCTTGATCCGTGGATCGTTGATAGCTTTCCTTTTGTTTTTAGTTTCTTTAGAATTTTCCCTAGCGTTTTGGTTTCTTTTTCATAATCGAATTGTATGAAGAGGTCTACGTCTTGGTTTTTCTTTTTTATTAATGTATTTTTGGCCAAGCTTCCGCCGATGTTTGCTTTAAGCTTTTTCTTTTCTAATTGCTTTATTAGGTTGTTCGTGGCTTCTTTTATTTCTTTTAGTTCAGATTCAGGAACGCTTATCTCTTTTAGTTGAGTTTTTAGTAGCTTTTTGTATTGGGAGTTGAACATATTAGAGAAAGGGTTGAGTGGTTTATTAAGGTTGTTGTTTTGTTAGATTGTTGAATCGGTACTACTGCCAGTAAGTCTTTATGTGTAGAAGTAATGGCTGTTTATATGGATTGAAATTTAAGTCTGACTTGAAACTTATTCAAAACGAAAACAATTAAATAGCCTCTTTTCTAGTAGTTTGGATGGTTAGAAGAAGAGTTTTCGGACTGTCCCTCCTGCTGTTGGGAGTAATCGTATTTTTCATGGGATCCGTAACATCTATTACAGGATTTTCTATTTCTGAACATACAATGCAAGTTGGGAAATTAATATTTCAAATAATTGGGAGTTCTTTGATTGTATTAGGTGCTTTAATTTTTATTTCTGAGGGCAGGGCCTATGCCGAAAGAGAGTCTAAGCTAAGAGAGGTTTTGGGGAGTGCCTGGGAGAGAGTGTCAGATAAAGATAGGCTAATATACAACAAGTCTCTTAGGAGGCATCTAACGAAAGAAGGGAGAAGGGTGGGCGAAAGACAAGCTAATAATACAGTAAATGAACCAGAGATTATTAGGACAAAATATTTTGATAAAGCGATTAAGGGACATGAGGCTGAGATAGAAAAGGCAATAGAGAAGTTAAGATCTGGGAGGGGTAAAAAAGAGAAATTAGCCCACAGAGATAGTTTTTCACTAAGAACTACAAAGGGCGGCAGAATAATATATGACCAAGGGGAAAAGGGCAAAATTGTATTAAGAGATTATACATCTGACCACCACTATAATACTAAATAGCTTCTAAAATATCAATTTGTTGATCACAGGTTGCACAATTTGCTGTAATGAGTGGAGCCTTTCCCCTCAGGAGTCTTTTTGCAGTCCTATAGGAAACTAAATTCTTTTTATTATGGCCAGTATAGCGAAAAAGGTCCACCACCCCTTCTCTCGCATCCCTATCAAGGCATTCATGATATCTTTGTGCTGCATCTTTTAAATTGTCTAATTGTCTTTTTTGAGATCCTAAAAATTCTAGATCACTTTCAGATAACTGCTCTAGATCAGATTCGTCTCTTGTGGCATCACATTGTTTTTTTGCCTGTTCTGCATGGTCTCTTGAGGCATACAGGTCCTGAAGTTCTGGACAAGCACAGGTCCCATTTTGAGATTCTAATTGTCTCAGATATTCTTCGTTCTTCATTTTATTAATTCTCCCATGACGTCTTGAAAAAAGACTTCTGTTCCGCGATAATTTACAGATTCTCTTCCTGTAAAATAACTATAATCCCCTTCCATTTTAAACCTGTATTCAAACTCTCCTTCTT